>NZ_PIJG01000071.1:0-10501 GCF_002809955.1 Geobacillus sp. Manikaran-105 | reverse complement strand
TGGATATAACGAAGCAAAGGAACGCTTGGAAGAATGGATTCAGTTAGCCAAACAGAGCCCTTTTGCTTCTTTTCAGGAAGCAGCCAACACGCTTGAAAGATGGAAGGAGCCGATTCTTTCCTACTTTTTGTACCCATATACGAATGCCCAAATCGAGGGGACGAATCACAAGATCAAAAACATCAAACGCCGAGCATATGGCTATCGAAATCGAGAACGGTTTCGTTTGCGTGTATTTCTGGAGTGTACAGGGAACACTACAGGTAGTCAGGCTGCCTAAGCGCTTCCTTCTTCCGCTATCGGTATGATAGTTGGTAGAATGGAACCCGTCAAGGAAAGCACTTGACTGTTTCCATTCTACCAACTTCACGGTCTGTATGCGGAAGAAGGATCTTGACTGATGAACCCATTTCATCCAGCTAACATGTTTCTGGGATTGAGTGGAAATCACAGAAAATGGTGAAGACCCAAATTTTTAGCTGAGAGTGATTTTGTATGGTTTTTGAACGGTTAAAAAACAAAGAAAAACTATATACTGTTGTTGTCTCTCTTTTAGGGATGTGTATATTTGCTACAGAGGTTGATATCCATTCTCAATCCTTAAAAGATTGGGTTTTAGTATATATATTGACTGGTTCTGTCGTTTTGTTGAATCTTTTTCCTATTATCTTGCCCCCTAAAGCTAATTCTTTTTCAATGGATTCTGCTGTTTACTTGGCTACCCTGTTTTTATATGGATTGAACTTTACGTTACAGGTTCTTTTTATTTTTAGTTTGATAGAATTGTATCGTAATCAACGAATGTCTGCATGGAGACATTTATTTAATTTCTCAATGTATTGTTTGATGATATCAGGTGCTTATTACTCATTTTTATTCTTCGATGGGAATATTGGGAAGATAAATGTCCATCATTTACTTCCTTATTTGATTAGTTTGCTAGTTTATTTTAGTATTAATGTATTATTGATTTTTCTTTTCTTCTATTTCATTGGACAAATATTTAAAGGTGCTCTAGAGTTAGGCGTCTTAAAAGAGGCGTGTGTTGGTTATTCAGTAACATTGCTTCTTTCAATGGTTTTAGCCATTTTATTGTCGGAAGAGAAATATTTTGGCTTGTCCTTATTTATTATTTTAGTAACGATATTGTCTATTGTTTTTAGGAGATTTTTGGAATTATACCAGTTAGTATCCAACCGCGCCAACAGAGATCACCTCACCGGCCTATACAACCACGGTTTTTTCAAAGAAACGCTCAAGGAGCAGTTTTCCGACTGCAAGCTGTTGAAACAGCCGTTGACCTTGGCATTTCTGGATTTGGACGATTTTAAAAAATACAATGACCGAAACGGGCATTTGCAAGGAGATCGTTTGTTGGCTTTTTTTGGGAAGCTGCTGCAACAAGCGGTGGAAGGGACGAACTTCACGGTCGCCCGCTATGGCGGAGAAGAGTTTGCCATTTTAATGCCCAACACGACGAAAGAAGACGCGTACGCGTTTTTAAACCGGTTGCGCAAAGAAGTGAACGATACATATTTTGAAGGCGTCGAGCATATTCCGTATCGTTGCCTGTCGTTTTCGTGCGGCATCGCCGAGATGGAAAAAGATATGTACGAAAGCGAGGAATTGATCCATCGCGCCGATCAAGCGCTGTATTACGCCAAGGCGCAAGGGAAAAACAACGTGCAGCTGTATGATAAGCACAATATGTGCTTGGATGAGATTAAGTTTAAGCAAGATTTGGAAGCGCTCGAGCAGCAAGTGAAATTTTTTCTTTCCAAAGATGTCTATACATACCGCCATAGCAAACGGGTGTTTAAATATGCGTTGGAGTTTGGCAGTCGTCTTGATGAGTTGACCGACCATGAACGGCAGACGCTCATTTTAGGGGCGCTCATCCATGACATTGGCAAAATTGAAGTGCCGCGCGATATTTTAAATAAGCGGGGAAAGTTGGAGAAGCATGAATGGGAGATCATTAAAAAGCACGTAACGTGGGGACGCGAGATTGTGGCGGCGGAGAAGCGGTTTGATGATTTGCTTCCGCTTGTCGAGCTGCACCACGAACGATATGATGGGAAAGGGTATCCGTACGGGCTGAAAGGGGAAGAAATCCCGAAACTGGCCCGCATTTTGTGTATTATCGATTCGTTTGACGCCATGACAACCGAGCGTCCGTACCAGCCGACGAAAACGTTTGAAGAGGCGCTTGAGGAAATCGAACGTTGCGCAGGAACGCAGTTTGATCCGGTCTATGCGGCGAAGTTTATCGCGTTTGTGCGGAAGCATTATTTGCCGCTTGCCGAGATGGAGCAACTGAATTAAGTGAAAGAAGGCACTTGCCGATGGCAAGTGTTTTTATTTTTGGCTTTCCGTGAAAATCCTGCGCCGGCAAGCGGTGATTTTCAATCCCCCGGGTCGAGGGCAAACCATTGCCCATGGACCTTTCTGTGAAAAATCAAGCGTCGGTGGGCTGTGACGTTCATGTGCTGGGAGTAGAGAGGAACATTTACTTATGGATGAGATTTTGATCGATTTTGATTGATTGAATTATTTATTTGATTTATATTGATAGAAAATGAATGTTTTTGATTGATTTTTTCACTATCTTGGGATATGATAGAGTTGTAAGCGATATCCCCGATGATCGGAGGTGGGAGTGTGCTGACAGAAGAACGCCACCGCCTCATTTTGGACCTGTTGGCGCAAAAAGGAGTCATCAAGCTGCAAGAGCTCGTGGAGGCGACCGGTTCGTCCGAGTCGACGATTCGCCGTGATTTGACGCAGCTTGAAAATGAAAAGAAACTGCGCCGCGTGCATGGCGGGGCGGCCTTGTTGCAGCAGAAACGCGAAGAGCTAAGCGTATCGGAAAAATCGCTGAAGTATATCGAAGAAAAGCGGCGGATCGCCGCCTATGCGGCCAGTTTGGTCCAAAAAGGAAACTGCATTTATTTAGATGCGGGAACGACAACGTGGGAAATGATTCCACATTTGGCTGACAAAGAGGTCATCGTTGTCACGAACGGCGTGATGCATGTGGAGCGGCTGCTTGAGCATAACGTCACGACGTACTTAGTCGGCGGCATGATTAAGCCGAAGACGAAAGCGTTAATCGGGCGCGGCGCCATCGAGTCGCTGCGGCAGTACCGCTTCGACCAATGTTTCATCGGCGCGAACGGTGTTCATTACGACTATGGTTATACGACGCCGGACCCGGAAGAGGCACTGGTGAAATATACGGCGATGCAGCTGGCGCAGCGTGCGTATGTGCTTGCAGACCATTCGAAGTTGAATGAAAGCGCGTTCGCAAAAATTGCGGATTTGCATGAAGCGGTGTTGATCACCGATGAATTGGATGAAGAGTGGAACGATTTGTATCGAACAAAAACAACAGTAGAGGTTGTGGCTCCATGATTTACACATGTACGTTGAATCCATCTGTTGATTATATCGTTCATCTCGATGAGCTTCATGTTGGCGAACTGAATCGTTCGGTGAAAACGTTCACATTTCCGGGCGGGAAAGGGATCAACGTGTCGCGTGTGTTGAAGCGCTTGGGTGTTGACAGCACGGCGCTTGGGTTCATCGGCGGATTTACCGGCGGGTACATTGAAAGCGAACTTCGGAAAGAAGGCATTGCCTGCGATTTTGTTCATGTCCCAGGGCAAACGCGCATTAACGTCAAACTGAAAGCGGGGCGGGAGACGGAAATTAACGGTGAAGGCCCGATGATTGCCGATGACGATGCCGCGCAATTGATCGCGAAAGTCGGAGCGCTTTCAGCTGGCGATGTGCTTGTTCTCGCTGGAAGCGCGCCGACGTCGCTGTCGGCGGACATGTACGAGCGATTGGCGGCTGAGTCGGTGAAGCGGCGCGTTCGCCTTGTTGTTGACACGAGCGGTCCGGCGCTCGAGAGGCTGCTTGCGTGCCGCCCGTTTTTGGCTAAGCCGAACCATCATGAGCTGGCCGAACTGTTTGGTGTTGCGATGGTGACAAGAGAAGACATCGTGTTGTATGGCCGACGACTGGTGGAAAAGGGAGTGGAACACCTCATTGTGTCAATGGGCGGCGACGGGGCGTTTTACTTCAACGAGGAAACGGCGCTGTTTGCCGAAGCGCCGAAAGGCGCAGTGAAAAATTCGGTCGGGGCGGGCGATTCGATGGTCGCTGGATTTTTGGCTGCCCAAGCGAACGGGAAATCGATTGAGGAAGCATTCGCTTACAGTGTCGCCGCTGGAAGCGCGACCGCGTTTTCGGAAGATTTGTGTACGAAAGAGGAAGTGGAAGCGCTCGTCGACCGCGTCCATATCGTGCATTTATAAATTGAAAATAAAGGGGGATTGGGCCAATGAAGATTACAGATTTGTTGACAAAAGAAACGATGATTCTCGCGCTTCAAGCGAAGACAAAGGGCGAAGTCATTGATGAACTGGCTGAAAAGCTTGCCGAAGCGGGAGCGGTCAGCGATGTGGAGGCGTTCAAACGAGCGATTTGGGCGCGCGAACAACAAAGCACGACCGGCGTTGGAGATGGCGTTGCCATTCCGCACGCCAAAACGGCGGCGGTCAAGCGCCCAGCGGTGGCGTTCGGCCGTTCAGCGGAAGGCATTGATTATGAGTCGCTCGATGGCAAGCCAAGCCATTTGTTTTTCATGATCGCCGCACCAGAAGGCGGGGAACAGACGCACCTTGAGGCGCTTGCCCGCTTGTCGTCGATGTTGATGGATGCATCGTTCCGTGCTCAGCTTGAAACCGCTTCAAGCGAAGAGGAGATTGTCCGTTTGTTTGCTGAGAAAGAAAGCGAGCAAGAAGCTCCTCGGCAAGCCGCACGGGCAGAGAACGGGAGGAAAGTGCTGGCGGTGACCGCTTGTCCGACCGGAATCGCTCATACGTATATGGCCGCTGATGCACTGAAAGCGAAAGCAGCGGAAATGGGGGTGGCGATCAAAGTCGAGACAAACGGCTCCGATGGAGTGAAAAACGAGCTGACGGCGAAGGAGATTGAAGAAGCAACGGCGATCATTGTCGCAGCCGATAAACAAGTCGACATGGACCGTTTTGACGGGAAACCTGTCATCCAAGTGCCGGTCGCCCGTGCGATCCGCGAGCCGGAGAAGCTCATCGAGCAGGCGCTGCGCCAAGATGCACCGATTTATCGGGCGAGCAGCACGGCGCGAGGCAGCGCGGGAGCGGCGAAGCCGCGCACCGGTTTTTACAAGCATTTGATGAACGGTGTATCGAATATGCTTCCGTTTGTCGTTGGCGGCGGGATTTTGATTGCCCTTTCCTTCACGTTCGGCATTAAAGCGTTTGACCCGAACGATCCGTCGTATCATCCGTTTGCCAAACTGTTAATGGACATTGGCGGCGGCAATGCGTTCGCGTTGATGGTCCCTGTGCTGGCCGCATTCATCGCCATGAGCATTGCCGATCGACCAGGGTTTGCGCCGGGGATGGTCGGCGGCTTTCTGGCGGCGAACGGCGGAGCTGGGTTTTTGGGGGGATTGATCGCCGGTTTTTTGGCCGGGTATTTGGTTGTCGGGCTGCGCAACCTGTTCAGCCGTTTGCCGCAGTCGCTTGAGGGGATTAAACCGGTGTTGCTCTATCCGGTATTCGGCATTTTTCTCACCGGCGTCATCATGATGTATGTGGTCATTGATCCGGTGAAAGCGTTGAATGAAGGGTTGAAACATTGGCTTTCCGGCATGGGAACCGCGAACTTAGTGCTGCTTGGTGCGGTGTTGGGCGGCATGATGGCGGTTGATATGGGCGGACCGATCAACAAGGCGGCGTATACGTTTGGGCTGGCCATGATTGAAGCGGGCAACTTTGCGCCGCATGCGGCGATTATGGCTGGCGGGATGGTGCCGCCGCTCGGCTTGGCGCTGGCGACGACGTTCTTTAAGAAAAAGTTTACGAAAGCCGAGCGTGAAGCTGGAAAAACGTGCTATGTCATGGGCGCTTCGTTCATCACGGAAGGGGCGATACCGTTTGCGGCGGCTGATCCGGTGCGGGTTATTCCATCGATTATCGTCGGCTCGGCTGTAGCCGGAGCGTTGACGATGTGGTTCCATATCGGGCTGCCGGCGCCGCACGGCGGAATTTTCGTCATCCCGATCGTCAAAGGCAGCGCATGGCTTTATATCCTTGCCATTTTGATCGGCTCCGTCGTGACGGCGCTGATGGTCGGGCTGTGGAAAAAAGAAGTGAAAGAATAAGAGACAAGGCGTTCCGCGGGCAGCGGAACGCTTTTTGTCCGTTGGAGCGGCGGGCTTTATGGCTCGTTTCCCCCCGATTCCGCACGCCTGAACCCCCCGCTTGCGGCTAGTTGGGCGGCATCGATCACCTCGCCGAGCTTCAAGCAAAGCAAGCGCTCCTCTTCCAATCCGCGCCGCCGCCATTCAGCCCATAGGCGGTCAAGCGCTTCTTTCGGCGTATCGTCGGCCAAGCGGAACGCCCCGTAATGCATCGGGACAAACAGGCGAGCGCGGCAGTCCAAAAACGCCTGCACGGCTTCTTCCGGGGTCGTGTGCTGCGGCCCCATGAACCATTCCGGTTCATAGGCGCCGATCGGCAAGAGCGCATAGTCGATGGAAAAGCGGTCGCCGATGTCGCGAAAGCCTCGGAAGTAGCCGCTGTCGCCGGCGAAGTAAATGGTGGGGGCGCCGTTTGATGTGATCACCCATCCGCCCCAATGCGACGTGTTCGTGTCCCACAGCGTCCGCCGTGTCCAATGTTGGGCTGGAACGAATGTGAGCGTCACGCCGCGGAATTCAGCCGTGCGCCACCACGACAGCTCAGTGACATGGCGGAAGCCGCGGCGGCGGAGCAGACGGCCGAGCCCCTCGGGCACGAACACGTGCGGGTCGCCCGGCAAGCGGCGGAGGCTGCCGATATGCAAGTGGTCATAGTGGCCATGGGAGATGAGCACAACGTCCACAGGCGGCATGTCCTCAAGCGCGATGCCCGGAGCTGACAAGCGTTTGGCCGTGCCCATCCGCTGCGCCCAAACCGGGTCGGTGACGATCGTAACGCCGGCCAACTGCATGATAAAGGTCGAGTGGCCAACCCAGCAAAGCTGCGGCCGTCCGCCGGGCTTGTGAAGCCGGTCGGATTGCGGCGGCTCCATGCGGGGTACAACGTATGACAAATCTTTTTGTTTTTGTTTCCGCTCCCGTTGCCAGCGGCGAAAATCAGCCCATGTTTTGTGCGTCGAGACGTTGTCGAGATTCGTGTATCGTTTCGGCACGGCAGTTTCACCCCAATGGACTTTGCTAGGAGACTCCCGTTTCCATGCAGGGATGGCAGGTGGGAGGCCGTTCCATGTGCTATAATTAAATGGTAGCAAATTTTGCGTTGTTCTACAAAATATTTGTTCAGGAGGTGAAAGACTTGCTTCAATCTTTTTCGCTTCGCACGACAAAGCGCGATGAAATGGTGGAGATTACGTCATTTGTCGAAGAAACGGTGCGCCAGTCCGGGGTAGAAGAGGGGGTGGCGATCGTTTATTGCCCGCACACGACAGCCGGCATCACGATTAACGAAAACGCGGATCCTGACGTGAAGCGCGATATGATGCGCCGCTTTGATGAAACGTACCCGTGGGAGCATCCGCTTGACCGCCATATGGAGGGAAACACGGCCGCTCATATGAAAGCGAGCACGGTCGGCGCGTCGCAACATGTTATCATTCATGAAGGCCGGCTGTTGCTTGGCCGTTGGCAAGGCATCTATTTTTGTGAATACGACGGGCCGCGCCAGCGGACGTTTTACGTGAAAGTGCTGAAAGGGTAGTAACCATAATTATATTATGTAAACAAAATGGCAGGAAAAAGCAATGGCAACACAGCGGCCGCAACGGTCTGGCCAGAATAAAGAGAAGGGAACGAAAAACCCGGGCCAACGTGTACCCGGGTTTTTCGAATGTCGAAAAAATCAAGCTGTTGAGAACAAGAAATATCTGCATCCTTACGCCGTCGTCGTTAAGATCAGCGGCCCGTTTTTCGTAATGGCGATCGTATGTTCATATTGCGCCGAATACGAGCCGTCAATGGTGCGCGCCGTCCAGCCGTTTGCGTCCATTTTGCTTTGCCATGCCCCCATGTTCACCATCGGCTCGATCGTAATGACCATCCCTTCCTTTAAGCGCATCCCTTTTCCTTTTTCGCCAAAATGGGGAACGTACGGCTCTTCGTGAATCGTCGGCCCGATGCCATGCCCGGTGAAATCGCGGACGACGGAAAACCCGTGCGATTCGACGTACGTTTGAATGGCATGGCCGATATCGCCGATCCGGTTGCCGACGACCGCCTGTTCGATGCCTTTGTATAGCGACTGTTCCGTGACATGGAGCAGCTTTTGCACATCTTCACTTACATCACCGACCGCGTACGTCCAAGCCGAATCAGCGAGCGCCCCACGCCAGTTGACCACGAAATCGATTGTGACGATGTCGCCCTCTTTCAACGGCTCGTTGCGCGGAAACCCGTGGCAAATTTCATCGTTAATGGAAGCGCATGTCGCATACGGATAACCGCGGTAGCCTTTTTGTTCCGGTTTGGCGCCGTATTTGGCCAAAAACGTTTCAACGAACCGGTCGATCTCCATCGTCGTGACCCCCGGTTTGATGCGCTTGGCGATTTCTTGATGGCAGGCGGCCAAGAGTTTCCCCGCCTCACGCATCAACTGAATTTCTCGTTCCGTTTTGACGTGAATCATGCAACTGTCTCCTTTTCCTTCGGTATGTTTCCATCCTATAGTATTGTAACAAAAACGCCAGTGGTGATAAACTGTCGGGAACATAGGACAAAGAAAAAGGACACCCGAACAGGCATCCTTTGTTTCGCTGGTTATCGTCTTCCCCCAGTTTGGCCGCGGCGTTTACAAGACGGCAAACAACTGCTTTTCTTTATCGGAAATCGTGGATGGGGATGGGGACGGAGCGAGCGGCAAATAAATCGATACCGTCGTTCCTTTATGTATTTCGCTTTCAATTCGAATTGTTCCGTTCATTGATTCGACAATGCGATAGACGACCATCATGCCAAGCCCGGTGCCTTTGACTCCTTTTGTCGTAAAGTACGGCTCCCCAAGCCGATCAAGCTGTTCTTTCGTCATGCCGATGCCGGTATCGGCAAT
The DNA here is from genome assembly GCF_002809955.1 of Geobacillus sp. Manikaran-105. Classification (NCBI taxonomy): domain Bacteria; kingdom Bacillati; phylum Bacillota; class Bacilli; order Caryophanales; family Anoxybacillaceae; genus Geobacillus; species Geobacillus sp. Manikaran-105. The sequence continues at coordinate 1,364 of NZ_PIJG01000071.1, read as the reverse complement.
GCGGATGAGCACGCGCCCGTTATCGAGCGAAGCGTATACCCACAGCGTGCCGCCGTTCGGCATCGCTTCAATGGCGTTTTTCATGATATTGAGCAAACATTGGCGGAACTTTTCCCGTTCTCCCATTACGGAAAACGGGGCGAGCGATGCCTGAATGTCGACGCAGCTCATATTGGCGAGCGGACGGATGATGTCGATGGCCCGCTCCACTTCCAGTTTGACGTTCAGCTTTTCCGGCATCTCCGGGGCCGGCTTGGCGAATGTCAAGTAATCGGTGATGATCGCTTCCGCCCGGTCGAGCTCCTCCAACGCAATGCGGGCGTACTGGCGGCGCTTTTCAGCGGCAAGCGGCTGCTCTTCAATCAGCTGGATAAACCCGCGCGCCGCTGTCAAGGGGTTGCGGATTTCATGAGAGATGGAGGCGGCCAAATGGGTGACCGCTTCCATTTTTTCGGCACGGATGATCCGTTTGCGCAACGCCATGTCATGGTACACCATCTCGCGGGCGGCGCAAACGATGAGCATGCTTGCCGGTTGTACGAGCAAAAATGTAAGTGAAAGAAGAAGCGGGGGCGGGTTGTTGACGATCCACTCTACCATGGCGATCGTCAATAGGCCGGATGCAAAGCTGAGCAGCGTCGCCAGCAGCACGCGCTGTTTGGACGGCAGCGAGGCAAAGCGTTTTGTCCATAAACTACTGACCGCAGCGATGGCAATGGAAACAACGACAGTGATCAAAACACCGGCTCCGCCGAACAATGAGCGATAGACGATCGTCACGAGCACCAACAAGGCGGCCGGACCAACCCCGCCGTATAGGCTGCCGAGCCAAAGCGGAATTTGCCACAAGTCGAACATAAAATCGTTTTCCGCGCCGACCGGAAGAGTGATGCATAGGACGATTACAAGGGCGTAACAAGCGGTCGGCAAATACAGGCGGAGGCGCTTTGGCCCTTTTTCTTGCTCCGTCCATAGCGGGACAAGAAACACCGGCAGGAGAATAAAAAACAAGTTCAGCAAAAAGTCTTTTAAAATACTAAGCATCGCGGCACCTTCTTTCCCATCGTCAGCTGCATAACCAGAATTTCTACAAAAACTGCGAATATATTACATTGTAACCGGAACATCACGGGTCTGTTAAGGTGAAATTGATAGTCTTTTTTTGCTATAAATCTCGTTTTTTCGACAAACATAGGCAAAAAGAACTGTTTTGTTCTTAGTCAAGAATCCTCTTTTGTTTTTTGAATTATTCTATAATATTTTAATTGGTAACTATTCAGCCACATCATAAAGTGAGCTGAATATTTTCTTCTTTCCTTGTCTATGATGTGAATATTGATAGACAAGGAGGTGAATCGCATGTT
>NZ_PIJG01000008.1:0-70034 GCF_002809955.1 Geobacillus sp. Manikaran-105 | reverse complement strand
GACTCTATTCTACCAGAAAAAAGGGCGATTCTTCTATATTTGAGGCAAAAAAGTGGGGGCTGATCCCAAAACGCATTCGCGTTTTGGGTCAGCCCCTTTGTCACCAACAGGGGGGGTAGGCATGTCGGCAGCGATGTTTGGTTCGGTGGAAGCGGGGTTGATTTATGCGGTGATGGCGCTTGGCGTCTATTTGTCATTCCGCGTGCTGGATTTTCCGGATTTAACGGTTGACGGCAGCTTTGTCACCGGCGCTTCGGTCGCCGCGGTGCTCATCACAGGCGGAGCGGATCCGTTTGCTGCGTCGGCTGCAGCGCTTGCGGCCGGCTTTGCCGCCGGGGCGCTGACCGGGCTTTTGCATACGAAAGGGAAAATCAATCCGCTTTTATCCGGCATTTTAATGATGATTGCTTTATATTCCATCAATTTGCGCATCATGGGAAAGTCGAATGTACCGCTGTTGCAGCAAGAAACGGTCATCACGAAAATCACTGCCGCCTGGCGGCAATCCGGATTGGATGAGACGCTCAACAAGCTGTTTTCTTTCACCGGGTTTGCGCCGCGGACGTGGGCGGTGCTCGTTTCGATGGCCGTCGTCGCGCTCGTGGTGAAATGGCTGCTCGATTGGCTGTTGAAAACGGAAGTCGGAATCGCGCTGCGGGCGACCGGGGACAACAAACCGATGGTGGCCAGTTTTTCCGCCAACACCGACTGGTTGATCGTCTTCGGACTCGGGCTGTCGAATGCGTTGGTCGCCTTGTCTGGGGCGCTTGTTGCCCAGTATGGCGGATTCAGCGACGTCGGCATGGGAATCGGGATGATCGTCATCGGACTTGCGTCTGTCATCATCGGAGAGGCGCTGTTTGGCGCCCGTTCGGTTGCGCGAGCGACATGGGCGGTGATTGGCGGCGCCATTGTGTATCGGCTCATTTTGGCGCTTGCGCTGCGGGTTGAGTTTTTGGAGACGGGCGATGTAAAGTTGATCACGGCGGCGATTGTGATACTGGCGCTGATCGTCCCGAACGTGGCGGCGGCGCAAAAAGAAAAACAGAGGAAAAAACGGAAAGCAGCACAGCTTGAGAGGGGAGAGACGGTTGCTGGAGCTAAAACGAATTACAAAAGTATTTAACGAAGGAACTGCTGATGAAAAAGTCGCCTTGCGGGGGATTGATTTAACGCTGGCCCCCGGCGATTTTGTCACGGTCATCGGCAGCAACGGCGCCGGAAAGTCGACGTTGATGAATATCATTTCCGGCCGGCTGTCCCCTGATACGGGTGAAGTGTGGATCAACGGCCGCAACGTCACGGCGCTCAAAGAACATGCCCGCGCCCGCTACATCGGCCGCGTGTTTCAAGATCCGATGGCCGGCACCGCCCCCCATATGACGATCGAGGAAAATTTGGCGCTCGCTTACAACCGAACAAGACGGCGCACGCTGCGTCTTGGTGTAACAAGAGAAAAGCGAAAGTGGTTTCGGGAAACGCTGCAAACGCTCCATTTAGGGCTCGAAGACCGGCTCGCCGCTAAAGTCGGCCTTCTCTCCGGCGGGGAGCGGCAGGCGCTTTCACTGTTGATGGCCACATTCACAAAGCCGGATGTGCTTTTGCTTGATGAACATACCGCCGCCCTCGACCCGGCGCGGGCCGAGCTTGTCACCGAATTGACGAAGGAAATTGTCAGACAGCATCAGTTGACGACGCTGATGGTCACGCACAATATGGAGCAGGCGATTCGCCTTGGCAACCGGCTCATCATGATGGATGGAGGGCAAATTATTTTCACGGCCGAGGGAGAGGAAAAAGAAAAATTGACAGTCGAGCGGCTGTTGGAAGAGTTTCAGCGCATCCGCGGCAGCCGGTTTGCGAGCGACCGCGCTGTGCTCGGTTCATAAAACGAAACGAGGTGCCCCAACGTTGCGGGCGCCTCGTTTTCGGTGCAACGGAACGGGTCAAGCGGTTGGAAGCGGCTTGGTCGCCTTTTGATAGGCGGCTTGCAGCGCTTTCGTCACGTCCCCCGGTTCGCCGTTTCCGATCAATGTTTCTTCTACTTGGACGATCGGAGTGATCGCCGAGGTGGTGCTCGTCAAAAACAGTTCATCGGCTTCGGCGAGACTGCTGACGGAAAACGCCTTTTCGATGAACGGAATGCCAAGTTCAGCGCAAAATTCCTTCACTTTGGTGCGGACGATGCCGTTTAAAATCCGCTCCGTCGCTGGGTGAGTATAGACGGTTTTGTGCTTGACAAGGAAAATGTTCGATGAACTTCCCTCGGTCACGACGCCGTCGCGGTGGAGAATCGCTTCAAACGCTCCGCGCTCGACGGCTTCTTGTTTTGCAAGTACGTTCGGCAGCAAGTTCAAGCTTTTAATGCAGCAGTACTCCCAGCGGACGTCTTTGGTCAAAATCGCGCGCACGCCGCGCGCCATTTCCTCCGTTTTTCGCGCCATCGGCTGAATGTAGGCGTACAAATTCGGCCGGTTTTCGGCCGGAAATGCATGGCTGCGCGGGAAGCTCCCCCGCGTCACTTGCAAATACAAAATGGCATCTTCGCGCACATCGTTCATGCGGCGCAGCTGCTCGAGCCGCTCAGCCAACTCTTCATGACTGAACGGAACGGCGAGGCGAATGGCCGCCGCCGAGCGGTATAGGCGGTCTAGATGTTCATGGAGCCAGATGTACGTGCCGCTGTATAGACGAACGACTTCGTAGACGCCGTCGCCAAACTGCAAGCCGCGTTCTTCCATCGGATAGGCGACTTGTTCGGAACGAAGGAAGCCGCGTTCGGTCAAAACATATGCTTTTACGGTCATGGACGTGCACTCCTTTTCTTGTGACAAATCGATCGTCAATCAATTTGATTATATCATAGGGGAAAAAATTGTGATGGATGTTCGGGTTGCGAAACATCGTTCTTTTTTGCATAATGGAGCTATTAATCTAGCAAGACGGGGGGATGATCAGTGGAAACGACATGGGAAGCTAGCAAGATGGCGCCGTTTCGCCAAGGAGTGCAAGCGGGGGTGGCGATCGCCATTGGCTATACGCCGATTGCGCTCGCTTTTGGACTACTCGCCAAGACGACCGGGCTGACGCTTGGCGAAACGGTGCTGATGAGCCTTGTTGTCTTTGCCGGCGCTTCGCAATATATTGCCCTCAGTTTGATTGCCGCCGGCACCGGGGCGTTGGAAATCGTGTTGACGACGTTTATTTTAAATATTCGCCATTTTTTAATGTCCGCTTCCCTGAGCGAAAAAGCCGAGCCGGATGCATTTTGGAAAAAAGCGTTGTACGCCTTTGGCATCACCGATGAAACGTTTTCAGTGGCCGCGATGAAAGAGGGGACGGTCAACGCTTCGTATATGTTTGGATTGATTGCCATGGCGTACGGCAGCTGGGTGGTCAATTCCGGCATTGGGCATGCCGTAGGGGCGAGCCTGCCGGAAAGCCTGCAGGAAAGCATGTCGATCGCCTTGTATGCCATGTTTATCGGGCTGCTTGTGCCGGCGTTGAAAAAGCAACGGAAAATCGTATGGCTGGCGGGGCTGTCCGCTTTGTTTAATTCCATCGGCACGTTTGTTCTTCACTTGTCGAAAGGATGGTCGATCGTGTTGGCTACGTTGCTGTCGGCTGTCATCGTTCAATGGCTGGCGAAAGAAGGAGGAAACGGCGATGAATAGCACGATCGTCTGGATGATCATCGGCATGGGAGTCGTGACGTACTTGCCCCGCCTGCTGCCGTTTGTGCTGCTCGGCCGCATCCAGCTGCCGCCGTTTTGGCAAGGGGTGCTGAAAAACGTGCCGTATGCAGTGCTTGGGGCGCTCATTATTCCTGACGTTTTTTTCATCCAAGATGATGTTGTGTTCGGAGCCATTGGTTTTGCGGCGGCTGTCATCGCGGCTTGGTTCGGGGCCAATGTCATGGTCGTCGTTCTTGCCGCGGTTGCGGTCCTCAGTCTGTATTCGCTCGTCGTTTGAACGATGCTGTCTTTGGCAAGGGGGCAAAAGGCGCCGGATTTCCCTGGAACACACATCATCCAGCACAAACAGGTGTCCCGAGTGATCGGGACACCTGTTTGTTGCGGCGATATTACGGCAACTCATTCATAATGGTTTCATATACGTCATCGACGTGAAACCGCGAAGTCCCCATCCCGACCTGCTCAATGACGCGGCCATCGCGGTCAAGCAAGTACGCGAGCGCTGTATGCACAATCATCCCGTTGCCCGGGTCTCGGTATTGAAAATCGAAGGCGTCGGCTGTTTTTTTTGTTTCGTCCTCGCTGCCGCGCAAAAATACCCAGCCTTGCCCGTCGCCGGTTACGCCAAACGTGCGGGCATATGTTTGCAGCTTTTCTTTCGTGTCGCGGGCCGGATCAATCGTGATGGTGATAAATTCGACATCCCGCCCAAATACACCGGCGCTTTCCAGCCGGTCGCGCAGTTTCGCCATTTGCATTGTCGTATTCGGACAAATATCCGGACAGTTTGTATAAATAAACTCAACGAGCCGCACTTTCGGCGGCAAGTCGCCGAACGCATACGGACGCCCCCAGGCAGTTTCCATTGTGACATCGTGGGGAAGGCGCGCGGCAGATGGCTTATAAACGGTAAAGTAAAAGATGCCGGCGCCGATTCCGAACAGTACGAGGCACGCTGCTATCGTATACCACTTTCTCATTCTCATCACTCCTCTATTCATGATCATACCAAAAGTACGGATAGGAAAACGGTGTTGTTTACGAACAGTTTGTGTCTATTTTCCTAATTCAAAAAAAGTTTCAAAAAAAGCTTGCATTTTTTTCTTTCTGTTATATAATAAAACCGTAAATAAAAATAATGTATTATAACAAAGAGATGGGGGAAGGAAAAATGGCGTCATTTGCTGAACGTGTCCGACAATTAGAGGAAAGCTGGAAAAATGAAGAGCGCTGGAAAGGGATCGTCCGCCCGTACAGCGCCGAAGATGTCATTAAACTGCGCGGCTCGATCGATATTGAGCATACGCTCGCTCGGCGCGGCGCAGAAAAACTATGGAAACTGCTCCATACCGAAGACTATGTCCACGCGCTTGGTGCGTTGACGGGGAATCAGGCCGTGCAACAAGTGAAAGCCGGGTTGAAAGCCATTTATTTAAGCGGATGGCAGGTGGCAGCCGACGCCAACCTCGCCGGGCAAATGTATCCGGACCAAAGCTTGTATCCGTCCAACAGTGTTCCGCACGTCGTCAAACGCATTAATCAGGCGTTGCAGCGCGCGGATCAAATTCAATATTTGGAAGGTAGTGGAGACATCGACTACTTTGTTCCGATCGTGGCTGATGCCGAGGCGGGGTTCGGCGGCCAGCTGAACGTGTTTGAGCTCATGAAAGCGATGATCGAAGCGGGAGCGGCCGGTGTCCATTTTGAAGACCAGCTGTCATCGGAGAAAAAATGCGGACATTTGGGCGGAAAGGTGCTTTTGCCGACGCAAACGGCGGTGCGCAACTTGATCGCGGCGCGGCTTGCCGCCGATGTCATGGGCGTCCCGACCGTGCTCATCGCCCGCACGGACGCCAATGCGGCCGACTTGATTACGAGCGACATTGATCCGCGCGATCAACAGTTTATTACCGGTGAACGGACGCCGGAAGGATTTTACCGCACGCGTGCAGGGCTCGATCAGGCGATCGCCCGTGGACTTGCCTATGCGCCGTACGCCGACCTTATTTGGTGCGAAACGAGCGAACCGAATTTGGAAGAAGCGCGCCGGTTTGCGGAAGCCATTCATGAAAAATTCCCTGGCAAGCTGCTGGCGTACAACTGCTCGCCGTCGTTCAACTGGAAGAAAAAATTGGACGACGAAACGATCGCCAAATTCCAGCAAGAGCTCGGCAAAATGGGGTACAAGTTCCAGTTCGTTACTCTGGCTGGATTCCACGCGCTCAACTACAGCATGTTTGAACTGGCGCGCGGCTACAAAGAACGCGGCATGGCTGCATACGCCGAACTGCAGCAAGCAGAATTTGCCGCTGAAAAATATGGCTACACTGCAACGCGCCATCAACGCGAAGTCGGCACCGGCTATTTCGACGAAGTCGCCCAAGTGATCTCCGGCGGCCAATCGTCAACAGTCGCTTTGAAAGGATCGACGGAAGAGGAGCAGTTTACGACCGCTTGACGGCGGCTATTGCCGTATATCGACGGAAGCCCGGTTTGACCGGGCTTTTTTTGCGTATAAAAGGAAAAAGCTGGCGCACTCTATAGACGGAGGGAGGCGATGAAATGGAAAAGAAAAAAGATAGTCTGCCGGAGCTAATCCCTGCCGAATTCCGCGTCAGCACCGATCTCCATTTTGAACAATCGTGGATGAACGAGGAAACGTATGCAGGCGACTCGGTCGGCGAACATACGGCGCTCGAGCAAGCGAACGAGTATTTAGCAATGAAAGAAATCGGCCAGACGTTTGAAAACTCCTGACAATGCCCATGACGATCGTCATGGGATTTTTTGTGCAAAAAACCCGCTAACTTTTTTCAAAATATAGAAAAATATAACTATTAGTGGTATGATAGGAGTGGTGAGTTCGTTGAGAGGAGATGAGACGATGAAAGTAAATGAATTTATCATCCTAAACCATTTCGTCGTGAGCCGTTATACGATGGCGATTCTCCCTTATTTGTTGAACAATGACCTGTATGCAAAGGTCGTCGAGGAAGATGGCGAGTACATTGTCAAACAAACGCCCCTCGACATTATTAGACATAGCTGCGATTATTATGGCTGCAGCTTTCAAGGCAGAAAAGAGGGAACAAAGGCCGTGATCGGCATCACCCACAAAGCGCCGATCGCCATTGAACCGTCCAACGAAATTTACTTCTTTCCCACCGCTTCCCCGAAAGATTCCTGCTGTGTTTGGCTGTCGCATATGCATGTCTATCGGTATGAGCCTGCGAAATATGAGCGGACGGTTGTATACTTCCGCAACGGGAAAAGCGTTGTCCTCGATGTGTCCTGCAAATCTTTCATCAACCAATTGCACCGAACAGCCCAGCTGCGGACGAAACTGTCGGAGCGAATGGAGGCGAGAGAGCGCAAACTGCAATACATATATCGCATGCAGCAAGAAAAGCATGTGACGGAATAACCGCCATGATAAAAAAATGGGTTTTCACAAGCAAAAGTTCAAATTGCGCGGCCGAGCGTGTAAAATAAAAATATAAACGGCATTTGAATGGAGAAAGAACGATGAATATGGAAACTTTGAAACAATGGCTCACGCTCGACCACGTGCTTTCCTTGCTCGACCATTACCGTTCCTTCGGCATATTTCCCGGCATTGCGGCGACGCTGCTCGAGTCGTTTTTTCCGATTTTGCCGATGGTTGTGTTTGTGATGGCGAACGCAGCGGCATTCGGGTTGTGGAAAGGGTTTTTCATTTCTTGGATTGGCGCTTCGCTCGGCTCGCTCATCGTCTTTTGGCTGACGCGGAAGATCGGCCAGCAGCGTTTCTTTCATTTTGTCCGCCGCCATCCAAAAGTGCGCCAGTTTATGCACTGGATTGAACGGCACGGATTCGGGCCGCTGTTTTTGCTGTATTGCTTTCCTTTCACCCCGTCGGCGCTTGTCAATATCGTTGCCGGTCTGTCACGCATCAGCCGCCAGCAGTTTGTATTAGCGGTCTTGCTTGGAAAGATGATCATGATTTTTACGATCAGCTTTATCGGGTATGACTTGGTGGCGCTTGTCCGCCAGCCGTTGCGTACGGCGGCGATCGCTGTTGTTGTGCTGCTGCTTTGGTATGCGGGAAAACGAGTAGAGGCGAGATTTTCGTTGACGGAAAAACAACGCAGCGAGGAGGACGGGGAGTGACCAAACGGAAACAAGGAAAGAAGCGGGGACGCCGCTGGCCATGGCTCGCCGCTGTCGGGTTTGTCGCCATGCTCCGTTTTTTCGTTTTCAGCAATTATATGGTGGAAGGAAAGTCAATGATGCCGACGCTGCAAAGCGGCAATTTGCTGATCGTCAATAAGATCCGTTATGAAATTGCCCCGATTCATCGGTTTGATGTTGTCGTGTTTCACGCCAATCAAAAGGAAGATTACGTGAAACGGGTCATCGGGCTGCCGGGGGATCGGATCGAGTACAAAAACGATGTGCTGTATATTAACGGTCGACAGGTCGATGAACCGTATTTGCGGCCGTATAAGCAGCAACTCCTTAGCGAGAAGCTGACAGGCGATTTTACCCTTGAAGAGGTGACGGGAGAAAAGCGGGTGCCGGCCGGCTGCATTTTTGTCCTTGGCGACAATCGGCTCAGCAGTTGGGACAGCCGCCATTTCGGCTTCGTCAAAATCAGTCAAGTGGTCGGCAAGGTAGACCTCCGCTATTGGCCGTTTCGGGAGATTGCTTTCCATTTTTGAGAAAATGGCGCATCGAGGTGCGGCGGCGGTTTTGCCTAAGGGAGCGGTTGCTTTCAAGGAAGGCAGTTTTTTCTTTACCAAATACGAACATATGTGCTAAAATGGAAGAGATAAAGGAAACGAATGGTGGTGATCGCCGTGTCGCTTCGCTTTTTGCTTGGACGATCGGGAAGCGGGAAGACGGCTATGTGTCTTGCGGAAATCCGCCGCAAGCTGCAGGAAGATCCGAGAGGAAAGACGATTGTTTACCTCGTTCCGGAGCAGATGACGTTTCAATGTGAATACGCCTTAATCCATACCGAGGGAGCAGGAGGAATGATCCGCGCCCAAGTGTTCAGCTTCCCCCGCCTCGCCTGGCGCGTCTTGCAGGAGACGGGAGGCATGAACCGCTACCACGTCCACGATGTCGGCGTGCAAATGATGATTCGCAAAATTATTGAACAGCGGAAACAGGAGCTTAGACTGTTTGGCCGTGCGGCGGACAAAAGCGGTTTTGTCGAGCAGCTGCATGAGATGATCGCCGAATGCAAGCGGTATTGCTTAACGCCGGACGAGCTTCGCCGCCGTGTCGAGGAGCTGGAAAGCGGGCCGAGCCGGCCGGGCCGGCGCCTGCTGGCCGATAAGCTCAGCGATGTCGCGCTCGTTTATGCAGAGCTCGAGCGGAGCTTAAGCGGCCATTACCTCGATTCGGAAGATTATTTGCGCCTGCTCGCCGAACAAATCCCCCGCTCCTGCTATTTGCGCGATGCCGATGTTTATATCGACGGATTCCATCATTTTGCCCCGCAAGAATACATAGTGATTGAGCAGCTTCTTCGTCATTGCCGGCGGGTCACCGTTTGCCTGACGGTCGACCGCCCGTATGATGGTGCGATGCCGGACGAGCTCGACTTGTTTTATCTGCCGGCGCAGACGTACCGCCAGTTGCGCGAGCTTGCCTTGGCCAACGATGTTTTGCTTGAAGAGCCGGTCGTGCTCGCGGAAAACCGACGTCATCAAAGCGGGGCGCTCGCCCATCTCGAGGCGCAGTTTCATCGCCGCCCGCTGCCACCTTACGAAGCGGAAGACGGTGCGGTCTGCCTTTATGAGGCGGCCAACCGCCGCGCAGAACTGGAAGCAGTCGCCCGGGAAATCATCCGCCTTGTCCGCGACGAAGGGGCGCGCTATCGCGACATCGCGCTCGTCATCCGCCAAACGGAGGCGTACCGCGACCTTGTGAAGACGGTGTTTTTTGATTTTGGCATCCCGTATTTTATGGATGAAAAAGAGCCGATGCACCATCATCCGCTCATTGAACTTGTGCGCGCTGCTTTGGAAACCATTTCCACAAACTGGCGGTATGAGGCGGTGTTTCGCGCTGTGAAGACGGATTTGCTCTTTCCGTTGGACGGTGACTTGGTCATGTGGCGCGAGGCAGCCGACAAACTCGAAAACTATGTTCTTGCTTATGGGATGAAGGGGGACAAATGGACGAGCGGCGAGCGCTGGCCGTATCGGCGCTACCGGGCGCTTGACGGGTTGAATGTGCCGCAGACGGATGAAGAACGGCAATTTGAGGACAAGTTGAACGAATGGCGGGAGACGCTGGCCGCCCCGCTCCGCCGCCTTGAGCGCCGTTTGCGCCGGGCTAAGGACGGGCGCGGGTATTGCACGGCGCTATATCTCTTGTTAGAAGAATTGCAGATTCCGAAAAAGCTGGAACAAATGAGCGCGCAGGCGGAAGCGGAAGGCCGCCTCGTGGAAGCGCGCCAGCATGAGCAGGTGTGGAACGCGGTCATCGATTTGCTTGACCAATACGTTGAAATGCTCGGAGCGGAACCGTTGTCGTTAGCCGAATTTGCCAAAATTATCGAGGCCGGGCTTGACCGGCTTGAGTTCTCCCTTGTGCCGCCGGCCATCGATCAAGTGATCGTCGCCCAGCTCGACCGTTCGCGCCTCATCGGCGTGAAGTATGCGTTTGTCATTGGCGCCAACGATGGCGTCATTCCGGCCAGGGCGAAAGAGGATGGGCTTATGGCGGAAATCGAACGGGAGCAGCTGCGCGAACTCGGTGTGGCGCTTGCGCCGGGGAGCCGGGAACAGCTGTTTTACGATCCGTTTTTTATCTACCTGGCGCTTGCCTGTCCAAGCGAACGGCTGTATGTTACATACCCGCTGGCCGATGGCGAAGGGAAAGCGCTCATGCCATCGCCGCTGATTAAACAATTGTCGGAGCTGTTCCCGAAGGTGAAGGTGCGCTTGTGCGGCAACGATCCGTTCGATGCCCCGGAAGAGAAGGCGGAGGCGTTTGTGACAGCGCCGCAGGCGACACAAACGTATTTGGTCAGCCAGCTGCGCGCATGGAAGCGAAACTATGGCATCGATCCGCTTTGGTGGGATGTGTACAACGTGTTCATCGCCCGCCCGGAATGGAACGAGAGGGTGCAAAAGGCGGTGTCGGCGCTGTTTTATACAAACAAAGCTGCGCCGTTGAAAAAACAATGGAGCCGGCGGTTGTACGGAAAAAAAATTCAGGCGAGCGTCTCGCGCATGGAGCAGTTTCAAAAATGCCCGTACGCCCATTTTATTTCACACGGGCTGCGCTTAAAGGAGCGAAGCATTTTCCGCCTCGAGGCGCCGGATGTCGGCCAGTTGTTCCATGCGGCCATTAAACAAATCGCCGACCGGCTGCGCGAACAGCACGTTGATTGGCGCGAACTGTCCCAACCGGATTGCGAGCGTCTGTCGGATGAAGCGGTCGAACGGCTTGCCCCCCTCATTCAACAGCAAGTGCTGTCCAGCTCGTCTCGCTATGAATATATGAAACGGAAATTAAAACACGTTGTCGCCCGCACAACCCACGTGTTGAGCGAGCATGCGCGGGCGAGCGGCTTTGTTCCGATCGGGCTCGAGCTGGCGTTTGGACCGGGCGGCGACTTGCCGCCGCTTCGCTTTCAACTTCGCGACGGGACGGTTATGGAGCTTGTCGGGCGAATCGACCGCGTTGACAAGGCAGAAAGCAGCGAAGGAGTATTTCTTCGCATCATCGATTACAAATCGAGCGCCAAAACGCTTGATTTGACGGAAGTGTATTACGGTTTGGCGTTGCAAATGCTTACCTATTTGGACATTGTGCTCACGTATGCTGAGCAACTTGTCAAACAGCCGGCACTGCCGGCCGGGGTGCTCTATTTCCATGTCCATAATCCGATTGTGAAGGCGAAGCAGTGGCTTGACGATGAAGCGGAGATGGCGAAACAACTTCTTGAGCCGTTTCGGATGCGCGGTCTGCTGCTTGCCGATGTGGAGGCAATCCGGCTGATGGACAGTCAATTGGAAAAAGGGCAGCGGTCGCTGATTGTGCCGGTCAGGCTGACGAGCAGCGGGGCGATTCATTCGCAGTCTTCGGTCGCGAGCGCTTCTGATTTTGATGCGCTTCGCCAGCACGTCCGCCGTCTGTTTGCCGATATTGGCGGACAAATCGCTGACGGCATTGTATCGATTGCCCCGTACAAGCTGAAAAGCAAAACAGCGTGCGACTTTTGCGCCTTTAAGTCCATATGCCAATTTGACGAGGCGCTGTCCGGCAACGAATTCCGAAAGCTTGCCCCACAGACGGGGGAAGACGTGATGAAGAATATAACGAAAGGGAGGGGAGAATCTTGAGCGTTGCGTTTCGCCCGAAGCCGGCCGGAAGCCGGTGGACGGATGAACAGTGGAAAGCCATCGTGGCCGGCGGCCGGGACGTTCTCGTCGCTGCGGCGGCCGGGTCTGGAAAAACGGCCGTTCTTGTTGAGCGAATCATCCAAAAAGTAACGGCGGAAGACGAGGCGACCGATATTGACCGCCTTCTTGTCGTCACGTTTACGAACGCTGCGGCGGCTGAGATGAAAGCGAGGATCGGCGAGGCGCTCGAGCGCGAACTCGCCAAGCGGCCGCATTCGCTCCATTTGCGGCGCCAGCTCAGCCTGCTCAACCGCGCCTCGATTTCGACGCTCCATTCGTTTTGCTTAGATGTCATCCGCAAATATTATTATTTGCTCGATCTGGATCCGTCGTTTCGCATCGCTGATGAGACAGAAATCGAACTGCTGAAAGAGGACGTCCTTGAGGAGCTGCTTGAGGAGGAATATGGAAAGGCGGATAACGAGCGCTTTTTTGCCGTCATTGATGCTTACACCGGAGACCGGAGCGATGCCGAGCTGCAAGACATGATTTTCGCGTTGCATGACTTCTCCCGCTCCCACCCCGCTCCCGATGAATGGCTGAAAGGCCTTGTATCCATGTATGAGGTCGATGAACAGACGCCGCCCGAGTCGCTTTTGCCATCGCGCTATATCAACCAACATGCGGCGATGGAGCTGGCAGCGGCCAAACGGCTCATCGAAAGGGCGTTGCGTCTTGCGCAGGAACCGGGCGGGCCGCGGCCGTATGAGAAACGGCTGCGCGAGGATGCCGCCGTTGTCGCTGAACTTGAAAGATGGCGGTCGCAATCGTGGGAAGGACTGTATCGTGCTTTGCAGTCGCTGGCGTTCGGCCGGCTTCCGGGCTGTCGCGGCGATGGCTATGACAAGTGGCTCGTCGATGAGGCGAAATCGCTTCGCGACCAGGCGAAGAAGAAACTGGAAGCGCTGCGCGACAACATATTTTCGCTGCCCCCGTCTGTCTGGATCCGCCATATGCGGGAGATGAAGCCGGCGGTTGAGACGATCGTTGCGCTTGTCCGCCGTTTTTCCGCTAGGTTTCAAGCCGTGAAACGTGAAAAAGGGATCGTCGACTTTTCTGATTTGGAACATTATTGTCTGCATGTTTTGCGGCAGCGCGACCCGAAAACGGGCGAATGGCAGCCATCGGCGGCCGCTTTGGAGTACCAAGCGCAGTTTGATGAAGTGCTTGTCGATGAGTATCAAGATACGAACCTTGTGCAAGAAGCGATTTTGCAGCTCGTCAAAAAAGGAAGCGAGCGGACTGGCAACTTATTTATGGTCGGCGATGTCAAGCAGTCGATTTATCGTTTTCGCCTCGCCGAGCCGATGCTGTTTTTGGACAAATACAAACGGTTTGCCGCTGATGGGGCCGCAGGGGGAATGAGAATTGATTTGGCGCGCAATTTCCGCAGCCGCGCCGAGGTGCTGGACGGCACGAACTTCCTTTTTGCACAAATCATGGGGGAAACCGTTGGGGAGATGGCGTACGATGAAGCAGCCCAGCTTAAGTATGGCGCCGATTATCCGGATGGGGCGGATACTGTTCCGGAAGTGATGATCATCAACCGGCAGCGCGCGGCGGAAGAAGAGGACGAAGAGGCAGCGGAGCTTGAGGGCTCCGAGCTGGAGGCGCGCCTAATGGCCGAGAAAATCAAAGAAATCGTGTCGCGGCCATTTTATGTGCATGACCGCTCAAGCGGGCAACCGCGGCGTGCCATGTACCGAGACATCGTTGTGCTCGTCCGTTCGATGACGAACGCCCCGCAAATGATCGAGCAGCTGCAGGCGCACGGCATTCCGGCGGCTGCCGATTTATCGTCCGGCTACTTTCAGGCGACGGAAGTTTCGGTGATGCTGTCGCTTCTGAAAGTCATTGACAACCCGCACCAAGACATTCCGCTCGCCGCTGTGCTCCGCTCGCCGCTGTTTCGCTTTGATGAAAACGAGCTGGCCATGATCCGCCTCGCCGATCCAAAAGGAACGTTTTATGAGGCGCTTCAGTTGTTCCGGCAAAAGCCGGCGGAAACGGATGAGGAGGAGGCCGCCAAGAAAAAAGCGGCCGCGTTTTTGGAGCAGCTCGGGCGCTGGCGCACGATGGCCCGCCGCCGCTCGTTGGCCGACCTCATCTGGCAGCTGTATCGCGATACACAATTTTACGATTTTGTCGGCGCGCTGCCGGGTGGAAAGCAACGGCAGGCCAATTTGCGTGCCTTGTATGATCGCGCCCGCCAATACGAATCGACGGCCTTTCGCGGGCTGTTCCGCTTTCTCCGCTTTATTGAGCGGCTGCAGGAGCGCGGCGATGATTTAGGAGCAGCCCGGCCGCTTGGTGAGCAGGAAGATGTCGTGCGGGTGATGACGATCCATAGCAGCAAAGGGCTCGAGTTTCCGGTCGTCTTTCTGGCCGGACTCGCCCGCCCGTTTTATACGCGGGATTTGCATCATCCGTACTTGTTGGATAAAGAGCTCGGCTTTGGCGCCCGTTTTGTCCACCCACAGCTGCGCATCAGCTATCCAACGCTGCCATTGCTGGCGATCCAAGTGAAAAAGCGGCTTGAGCTGCTCGCCGAGGAAATGCGCATTTTGTACGTTGCGCTGACAAGAGCGAAAGAGAAGCTTTATTTGCTCGCCGCGGTCAACGATGCCGATAAGGAGATCGAAAAATGGAAAGGCGTTGCGGGAGAACGCGAATGGCTGCTTCCCGACGATGTGCGAGCATCGGCCCGTTCCTATTTAGACTGGATCGGCCGGGCGCTCATTCGCCACCGCGACGGGTGCATTTTAGCGGGAGAGAAGGCGCCGGATGAAATCGCCTCCCATCCGTCCGTATGGCGCATTGCCATTGTGCCCGCGGCCGAGCTGCGCAGCGGCGAGGCGGCTGCCGACCAGGCGGACGAGAGCGTGCTCGCTGCGCTTGAACATGGCCGCCCGGTTCCGGCTGGCGGCGGCTGGAAAGAGGAAGCAGAGCGGCGTTTGTTATGGCGGTATCGCTATGAAAAAGGGACGATTGTGCGCGCCAAACAGTCGGTGTCGGAGCTGAAAGAGCAACGGGTGCTGTTTGGCGAGCTGGCGAGTGAATGGCCGCTGCGCCAAGGAACAGCGCCGATTTTCTCGCGGCCGCGCTTTATGCAGGAAAAAACGTTGACGCCGATGGAAAAAGGAACCGCGCTTCATATCGTCATGCGCCATCTCGACTTGCGTGCGCCGGTCAGTGAAGCGTCCATCCGTGAGCAAATGGGTCGGCTCATCGAAAAAGAGCTGTTGTCGGCCGAGCAAGCCGAAGCGGTCGATGCGGCCGCGATCGCCGCCTTTTTCGCTACGGATATCGGCCGCCGCCTTTGCGCCGCCCGCGAGGTGCACCGGGAAGTGCCATTCAGTCTAGGGCTTCCGGCTTCCCATCTTTACGGGCATGACGGGATGGAAGACGACCGCCGGGTGCTTGTCCAAGGGGTGATTGACTGTGTGTTTGCGGATGAGCGCGGTTATGTGATGATCGACTATAAAACGGATGAGGTGACCGGCCGTTTTGCCGGCCAGAAAGAGGAGGCCGCCCGCTTTTTGCTCGGCCGCTACGGAACGCAAATGCGCCTGTATCGGCAAGCGATTGAGCAAATTTGGCGCGTGCCGGTAGCGGAGTGCTATTTGTATTCGTTTGACGGCCAATACATTATCGCGGTGGAATGACGCGGAGGGGGAAAGACGATGCGCATTTTGCATACGGCAGACTGGCATCTCGGGCGGACGCTTGAAGGCCGAAGCCGGTTGGCGGAGCAAGAGGCGTTTATCGACGAACTTGTCGAGATTGTAGCAAAAGAACAAATCGATGTCGTCTTGATGGCTGGCGATGTGTTCGATTCCGTCAATCCGCCGGCGGCGGCGGAGCAGCTGTTTTACGAGAGTTTGGCCCGACTGTCCGATAAAGGCCGGCGTCCGGTTGCGGTCATCAGCGGCAACCATGACCATCCGGACCGCATCAGCGCCGCCCGGCCGCTGCTTTCCGACTACAACATTTTCCTTTTTGGCCGCCCACAGGCGGAAGTTTGCCGAATTGACGTTCCGTCGTGCGGCGAGGCGATGATGCTTGCGCCGTTGGCGTACCCGTCTGAATCGCGGCTCGCTGAGCTATTGTCATCCGACCATAAGGAAACCGCGCTTCGCGATCGGTACGACGACCGCATCCGGGCATTGTTCGCTACGATGGCCGCCTCATTTGCCGATGAAACTGTCAATGTTGTGATGAGCCATCTATACGTGGCTGGCGGCCATACGTCCGATTCCGAGCGGCCGATTGAGGTGGGCGGCGCCTATACGGTGGCGGCTGCCAGTTTGCCCGGGGCGGCGCAATACGTGGCGCTCGGTCATTTGCACCGCCCGCAGGACGTCAGACGGGCGGAGACGGCGGCGCGCTACGCCGGTTCACCGCTTGCTTACAGCTTTTCCGAAGCTGGGCACACCAAGTCGGTGACGGTTGTCGACGTCCAGCCGGGCGGAAAGGCCAACGTGACGGAGATTCCGCTTGTTTCCGGCAAACCGCTTGTCCGTTGGAAGGCGACGGACGGACTTGCCCAAGTGTATCGTTGGTGCGAGGAAGGAAGAGACCGGTCGTGCTGGATCGATTTAGAGGTCCATGTAAACGAGCCGTTGACAATGGAAGAGATTCAACGGCTGCGCAAGCTTCATCAAGGGTTTATCCATATCCGCCCGGTGTTTCCGGAACGGGAGCGGGAGGCGGCGGCTGAAACAGACCGCAAACCGCTTTCCCTTGTGGAAATGTTCCGGCGTTTTTACGAACGTCAAACCGGCGGACAAACACCGGATGAAGAGCTCGTGCGCCTTTTTTTGGAATTGGCGGCCGATGAGAAGGAAGGGGAAGGAGAAGAGGAATGAAGCCAATTTCCTTGACGATTGCCGGGCTTCATAGCTTTCGTGAAAAACAAACGATCGATTTTACGGCCCTTTGCGACGGCGGCGTATTCGGCATTTTTGGACCGACCGGAAGCGGCAAATCGACGATTTTGGATGCCATCACGCTCGCGCTGTTCGGAAGTGTCGGACGGGCGGCCAATCGGACACAAGCGATCATCAACCACGCTGAAAAGGAACTGTTCGTTTCCTTTACGTTCGAATTGGAAAATGCCGCTGGGGCAAAACGGTACACGGTGGAACGCTGTTTGAAAAGGGCGGATGAATGGCGGACGCGGAGCGCCGTCTGCCGGTTGATCGAACATCAGGCCGAGCCGGTCGTGCTCGCGGACAAGCTCTCTGATGTAGACAAGGCGGTCGTACAGCTGCTTGGTTTGACTATGGAAGATTTTACCCGCGCTGTCGTTTTGCCGCAAGGGAAGTTTGCCGAGTTTTTATCCCTCAAAGGGGCGGAGCGCCGGCAAATGCTGCAGCGCCTGTTCCATCTTGAACGATACGGTGACGAGTTGAATAAAAAGTTAAAAGAGCGGCTCGCCGCCGCGGAGCAGGAATGGCAAAAAATCGAAGCGGAAAAAGCGGGGCTCGGCGATGCTTCGAAAGCGGCGCTTGAGCAGGCAGAAGCCGAGGAGCGGGAGCTTGCGGCGCTGTTTGCCAAGCGCAAAAAAGAGCTTGAGAAAATCGAGGCAGACGTCGAACGGGCGAGGCAGCTTCGGGCGTGGCAGCAGGAAAAAGAAGCGGTTGAAGCGGAATTATCGGCATTGCGCCGGCGGGAGCCCGAAGTGCGGGCGCTTGAAGCGAAAAAAGGGCGGGCCGAGCAGGCGGAGCGCATTTGGCCGTACTGGGAGCAGTACGAACAGATGCGCCTCCTGCAGGCCGCGGCGCTGCAGCGGCAGGAGGCGGCGTTGCGACAGTTGGAGGCGGCCAAAGCCCACTATGAGGATGCCGTGCGCCGCTATGAGCAGGCGCGGCAGGAAAAAGCGCGGCGCGAGCCGGAGCTGTTGGTGCAAATGGAGCGGCTGCGGCAGGCGGAGCAGCTCGAACGGCAAATGGAAACACTCAAGGCGGAGCTCGCCGCCCTCCATGAGGAGTGGAACCGCTTGGCGGACCGGGAAAAAGCGGTGCAGCGTCAGTTCGAGGAAGCGGAGGCCTGGTACGCGCGCGGCTTGGCGCGCCAACAGGAGCTGAAAGAAGAGTTGCAGCGGCATGCCGCTGCGCTCGCTGGCAAAGACGAAATAGAGCGCGCCTGCGAAGAGAAGCGGCGCATTGAGCAAACGGCGTCCGCTCTCGCCCGCGTCGATGTGCAGCTCCAGCAAAAGGAAGCTGCCTGGCGCCAAGCCGAACGAGAGCGGGCTGAGCGGGAGCGCCGCGCCGCCGCTGCCGGCGCCCGCCTTCATCAACTGTTTCAGCTTGTTGAACAAACGCACCATTCCGTCTGCAGCCGGCAACAAGATATCGAAAAGCGGCTGCATGTTTTGCGGCGACAGATCGAGGCGGAGCAGCAACGGATCGAAGAGGCGCAGACGGCCGAACTGGCAGCGGTTCTGGCTGAGCGGCTCCGTCCCGGTGAACCGTGCCCGGTGTGCGGCTCGCGTGAGCACCCGCATCCGTCCGCCAGGCCGCAAACGGTAGCCTCTGGTCGGTTGTCTGAGCTCGAGCAAGAGCGGCAGCGTTGCGAACAAGATTTGCAGACACTGTTCTCATTCAAGGCGCAGCTTGAGCAGCTTGCCGCGCTGGCGGCCAGCCACGGGACACCCCCTGTTCAGGCGGCTGTCCGCCCGGCAGGCGAAACCGTCGATATGGCCGTTGAAGTCCGGGCGCTCGGGCAGGATGTCATTGAACGAAAGGAAGCGGTTTACCGGGCGTTGTCGCAGTGGAATGAGGCGGAAGCGGCGCGGCGTGAAGCGGAAAACGCCTGCCGATGGGCGGCAGCGGATATCGAAGCGCTGCAAGCGGAGAAACAGCGCCTTGAAGAGGAGAAACAGCAGCTTGAACGGCAGTGGCGCGAGGCGCATCCTTCCTTTTCACTGGAAACGATCGCGGTGGTTTACGAGCAGCTGCGCGAACAAGAGAAAATGTGGCGTGATGTACAAAAACGGCTTGAAGACAGCGTTCCGTTTTTAGAAGAAAAACAAAGAGCAAAAGAACAGGCGGCTGAGGAGCGTCGCCGGCTTGAGGCGGAGCGGGTGCGCCTCGAATCGCTTATGAGCGCCAAACAGGAGCTGTGGAAAGAATATGAGCGGCAACGGCGCGAGAAGGCCGGACCTGGCCCGGCAGGTGTGCAGCTTCGGGAAGCGGAAGCCGAATGGCGCCGGCTGCAAAACGGCGAACAGCAGGCGTACGATGAATGGCAGCGCGCCCAACAGCAATACCAGGCGACAGAAAGTGAGGCGAAGGCAGCGAAGCAGGCGTGCGAGGAAGCGGCCCGCCGCGAGGAAGAAGCGCTCGCTCGCTGGCGCCGCGCCTTGGCCGGCACTGTGTTCGCTGATGCTGAAGAAGTGCGAATGTCGAGGGCGGCAAAAGCGCAATGTGATGAATGGGACGAAGCCATCCGCCTTTACTGGCGCCAGGTCGAGCAGGCTGAGCACCGCCGCGCCCAGCTGGCGGCTGTCATCGGCGAAGAAGCGGTGAGCGCTGAACAATGGGAGATGATGCAGCAAGTATACAACGAGTTGAAAGCGCACACTGAGATGATGACCGAGCAGCTTGGCGCGGTGCGCGGAAAAGTGGCGGAGCTGAGAAAAAAACATGTCCGTTTTGTTGAATTGGAGGCGAGGCAGGCAACTCTCGGCCGCCAAATTGAGCGGTACAAACAGCTGCAAACGTTGCTTCGCGGCAACAGTTTTGTCGAATTTATGGCGGAAGAGCAACTCGAACAGGTGACCATCATGGCGTCTGAGCGGCTGCAGCAGTTGACGCGCCATCGCTATGCGCTTGAGCTCGATTCGCAAGGCGGGTTTTTGATTCGCGATGATGCCAACGGGGGGGTGCGGCGGCCGGTGTCGACGCTGTCCGGCGGGGAAACGTTTTTGACATCGCTGTCGTTGGCGCTGGCGCTGTCGGCGCAAATTCAGTTGCGCGGTGAATATCCGCTCCGGTTTTTCTTTTTGGACGAGGGGTTTGGCACATTGGATGCCGAGCTGCTCGATACGGTCGTTTCTGCTTTGGAAAAGTTGCATACGCAGCAGCTGGCTGTCGGCGTCATCAGCCATGTCCAAGAGATTCGCAACCGGCTGCCGCGCCGTCTCATTGTCGAGCCGGCGGAGCCGTCCGGCCCCGGCACGCGCGTCCGGCTTGAATGGATGTAACCCGTCTGTCGGGAGCAGTGCTTGGCGGATGCGTTGCCAGCGGCCGCTGCGCCGGCTGGTTAGTCCGGCCCACTGGATTGAAGGAACGGGGGGGGATAGGGGGCGGTCCTTGCCCCCATTTAGTTGTTGGCGGCCACGTTTTGGTCAGATACATCGGGATCAAACGCATTTGTAAAGCTGATTGCGTTGTTTGTCATGATAAAGTCGCCGGTGTTGAACCCGCCGGATCCAGCCTGCGTTTTCGTGGCGACTTTTGGTGCGATATACAAGCAGTCGCCCATTTGCACGACCGCGCCGCTGCCGACGCTGTTGATTTTGATCGGACCGACGAATGAAGGCATTACAGCTCTTCCTTTCTATATAGATGCAATTTGAAGATTTACCATTTGCAACTTTTACCGAGTATTTGATCGACTGTCGGGCGACCGAACAACGCCACTTCCAGACCCATTATATAGGTCTGTGAAGCAGGCGGTTGTTCGGTCCTCCGTCACGCCAAGGCGTGACGGAGAAGCCTGTGGCTTTCCCTCGACAGTCGAAAAGGGGCAAACCGTTTTTCCGTCAGGGGACATGTTAAACTTCCTCGTTGCCTCTATATATCTGCTGCTGACGGCATCGGGCCGGCCAGCTGGCGGATATGTTTGATGCGCGCTTCGCCTTCAGCGATGGAGGTTGAGCCGATGTGGACAACGGCCGAAGAGGAGATCCCTAGCACGCGGATCGACCGGACGGAAATGACCGGGGATTCGTGGAGCGTCTGTTGTGATGCAACCGGCGGCGGGGAAGACCAGCGTGGAATCGGCTTGGTAAAAATCGGGAATATTTGTTCCCCTTCTGGCCCGAAAAACAGCTCGTATTGCCGCTGCACGGCTAAAGCGCGTGTGCGGGCGGAAATCCGTTCAGAGTCGCCGATTTGCAGCACAGAGCTAATAATCAACGTTTCGGCATGGAGCGCCTGAACGATCGATGTCCGTTTCACGATGCCCCACCCCGAGCCGGCACGAGCGGGACAAACGGGCCGATGATGAGCGATTCCGGCGGCGTATCAAACGCAGACGATAAGTTGATCACATCAGCATCGCCGATTAAAAACAGCGAGGCGCTGGCGACGGCTGTCAAGCGGATGTCCCCGACATGCACGTCGCGGTTAATGACGGTATAATTCACGTTGATTCCTCCCCTGAAGGCAAGTGTTTCAAAAACGCGTCGAGCGATTGTTCAATATCCGCTTTCACTTTTTGGAAGATCTCGTTTTCGACCGTTTCATCGCGATCGCCCGCGGGAACATAGCCTTGGTTTGCTTTCTCTTGCAAATAAAAGCGGATGCGTTCATCCGTCTGTCGGGCGATATCTTGCAAAATAAACTGCCGGTACGTATCATCAAGGCGGCGGTTGTATTGCTGCTCAAGCCGCTTCAATGTTTCTGCCGCCTCACTGTTTAAGTAGGCGGCTACTTTTTCCTGAATCGGGCGCATCAACACCGGCTCCGGCTTTGGGACGACGGTTTTCACCGGTTCGACAGCGAAATCTTCGATGGTGCCGCCGGCCCCCGGTGGGGCGATGCCGATATTGAGCGTTCCTTCGAGCGTTTCCACTTTCAGCTGGTCAAATTTGTATTCAATCCGCTCGATCGTAGTGCGCGGCTGCGATTCCAGCTCCCGCAGCCGGGCTTCGAGAACGGAAAGACGTCGTTCGAGTGTCCGTACTTTGTTTGTCTGCCATAATAAATAGCGGCGCAGTTGGACGAAATAGTCGTATATACTCATGGTGCACCATCATCCTCTCTACATTCCCCTCTTACTTCAATATATGGACGGCCTGTCGTCCTCATCACTTTTTTTCTCTGCATTTAGCGGGTGGCCGAATGGAGAGGAACGAGAGGAGCGGACGGCTGGGCGGCGGTGCCAAGCGGCACGGTCGCTTGCGAAGCCGGGCCAGTGAAACTGCCGGTGTTGGCAAGCGTTGACAATGCTTGGATGCTGCCGGCGCTGCCGATTTGCAAAACGGATGAGTTGGTGACGGAGCCAATCCGCAATTGATGGATGCAAATGCTTTGGCTGATGTAAACATTCAACCTCCTTCTCCTCCTTCATACGTTCCCGACGACATTTTCATCGGCGACATCGGCGTCATTCGTATTCGTATTGCTGTAATAGTTGTAGACATGAAGCCCGTCGCCGGTGTTGAACGAGCCGGCGCCGGCGAACGTTTTGGTCACGCTTTGCGGGGAAATCGCAAACACGTCGCCGATATGGAACACGCCGCTGCTTCCGATGCTATTCAGTTTCACGGTTCCGACAAAAGCCGGCATGGGGCATGCTCCTTTCCCAGCTTCGCAGTTGCTGCTATAGTGTATGGGCGCAAGCCGGCTGACGTTCGCCCTAATTGTTCGCGGCGTTGTTCGCGTCTATCATATCCGGATCGCCGGTGTTGGTAAAGCTGACAAATGTGTTCGTTTGCAGGAAATCACCGTTGTTGCTTCCCCCAGAGCCGGTGTGCGATTTGGACGTACTCTTTGGGGCGATTTGCAAAACATCGCCAAAATTGACCGTGCCATCTCCGCTCACATGAGTGATTTTAATCGGTCCGCTGATAAACGAAGGCACTCGCGCCCCCTCCTTTTGTTCCCATTGTTATAGCATATTGTATGAAAAAAACACGTAACTGGTTCAACGCGGGGCGGATGTCCAATCGGCGGTTAAGTTGTCAGCATATGCTAATGAGAAGGAATGGAAAGGAAGGGACAACCGATGCCAGCGATCGTCATCGGCGGGATTAAAGTGACGAGTGTAGGCGGCAACGGCACGGTGAACATGGGCGACGTGCTGCAAATCGCTCCCAAAAGCACCTCAAAGACGAATTCAGGCGCCGGCGGCGGCAATACGGGCGAGTTTTTGCAGACGAATACGTTTTGCAGCGTCACCAATACAGTGGACCCGGATGTGTTCGACGCTGGAGCGAAAGGGAACAATTAGACGGCCGAATGACCAAAAAGACCGTCTTTTTCTTTTGTCCATCTTCATCTATAATATAATTATGAATTTTCTAAAATATAAGCTTGGGGGATGGGAGAATGAACGCACCGCTTGTTCTGACCCATTTTTTAGACCGCGCTGTCGCTTTGTACGGGGACAAGCCGGCGATGATTTGTTCCGGACGGACGGTGACATACAGTCAGCTTGGCGAACGAGTGCGGAGGCTCGCCAATGGGTTGCGTGAGCTCGGCATCCGCAAAGGGGATCGCGTGGCGTATCTCGCGCCGAACACGCTGGAAATGCTGGAAGGGTTTTACGGTGTATTTGAGGTGGGAGGGGTGATGGTGCCGCTGAATACGCGGCTGAAACCGGATGATTACGTTTTTATTTTGAATCATAGCGAAACGAAAGTGTTGTTTGTGGATCAGGAGCTGTATGGGCTGATTGCACCAGTCAAAAACAAGCTTGAAACGGTCGAGGAGATCATTGTCCACCATAAAACAGAGGCGGTGATTGATGAAATCGCTTACGATGAATGGCTCGCCGCCCAGTCGTCAGCGCCGGTTCCGCACCGCCGCCGGCGTTTATCGCACGCGTTGAGGAAAAGCTCGGCTGGGAGTTTATCCAGGTGTACGGCATGACCGAATCATCTCCGCTCAGCACGATTTCGCTCATTCGTCCGCAGCTTGACGGACTGCCTGTGGAGCAAAAGCAGCGGATCAAGGCAAAAGCCGGCTATCCGATGATCGGCTGCGAAGTGAAGGTGGTGAATGACAACGGCGAGGAAGTGCCGGCGGACGGCCGAACGATTGGAGAAGTGATCGTCCGCAGCCATGGCGTCATGAAAGGATATTGGAAAAACGAAGAAGCAACCGCCGCAACGATCCGTGACGGGTGGCTGCATACCGGCGATATGGCGACCGTCGATGAATACGGGCATATTGATATCGTCGACCGGAAAAAGGATATTATTATTAGCGGAGGAGAAAATATTTCGTCGATTGAAGTCGAAGGGGCGCTTTATGAACATCCTGCTGTGCTCGAGGCAGCGGTCATTGCCGCGCCGCACGAAAAATGGGGCGAAACGCCGCATGCGTTTGTCGTCGTCCGACCAGGGCACAATGTGACAGAGGAAGAGCTGATTGCCTTCTCACGGGAAAAACTAGCCCATTTCAAAGCCATTACGGGTGTTACGTTTGTTGATGAGCTGCCGAAAACAGCCTCCGGAAAAATTCAGAAAGTACACTTGCGCCGCCAATATTGGGATGCAATCGGAAAATCGGGTCGCTATGTCAACTGATGATACAGGCATGTGTCTTCAGACGGACAGAGGAGAGCGCGCCGAATGAAATGAATAAGGCGGCGGGCGTGCCGGCAAGGCGGTAAGGCGCCGCCGATTGCGCAGACGACTAGGCAGTAGAAAGAAGGGAGAAAGCGATGATCAGATCGACCGAGCGAATCGCCGCGGCGGATGTGTTGCGTGGATTCGCCTTGCTCGGCATTTTGCTTGTCAACATGCGTTATGTTTCCTCGCCAGCGTTATACGACGAAAGCGTCAAGGGCGGTGCTTTTGACCGAGTTTTGGACGCGGTCGTCGACGTATTGTTTGAAGCGAGCGCCTATCCGTTGTTTGCGTTTTTATTCGGGTTCGGGGCGATGACCATGTTCCGCCGGATCAGCAGCCGCGGAAAGCGGCCGATTCCGATTCTGTTGCGCCGCTTCTTTCTTTTGCTTGGGATCGGCATGGTTCATGCGTTTGGCCTTTGGTTTGGCGATATTTTAATCCCCTATGCGGTCGCCGGATTCATCATGTTTTTCTTGTTCGCCGCCCCGCCGCATTGGTGGCGGACGGCGGCTGTCGCTGTCTTTCTTCTTTTTCACGGCCTTATGGTGCTGCTAATGGCCCTCAGCATGTGGACAGGAGGAACGAAACCAGTTGGCGGCCACGAGGCTGAGGCGGCCGCAGCGGTTCGTCATTATCAAAGCGGAACGTTTGGTGATGTGTTTTGGCAACGTTGGCATGACTGGGCCTATGTCAACAGCGATGGCGGGCTGCTGTTTACGGTGTTGACCGTATTGCCCTTTTGTTTCCTCGGCGGCTATGCCTCTTGCAAACGTTGGCTTGAACCCGACCGTCACTCGCCCGCCAAGCTGCGCCGCCTGATGAGGTGGGCGCTATGTTTTGGTTTAGCGCTGAAAACCATTCCGTATTGGGCTGGGGTCAACGACTTGACCATGTACATCCAAAACAGCTTTGGAGGCGCCGCATTGGCGGTGTTCTACGCGGCGGCCGCCGTGTTCGTCTGCGGGAAACGAAGTTGGCAGCGCGCTTGGCGGTGGTGGCAAGACGTTGGCAAAATGTCGCTCACTCATTATCTCGCGCAATCGCTCGTTTGCACGTCGCTGTTTTATGGTTATGGGCTTGGGTGGTACGGACGAACAAGCGCATGGCAGGAGATGTTGATTGCGTTTGCTTTGTATGCGACTCAAGTGTGGATAAGCCGCTTTTGGTTTGCGCGTTTTCATTATGGTCCGGTTGAGTGGATGTGGAGGTGGGGGACATACGGAACGCGGCCGCCGTTTCGCCGCCGGCCGGGGCAATAAAAACCCCCGCTTACTGAACGGACGGGGAAGGCGATTCCAACATTCTCGTGTGCTGCAAATATTGGTTGATCAATTGGTCAAGCTCTTGGCTGCATTCGATCGTCTCTTTGGCCGTGAACCCATACGTGAGCGCCAATTCAATCATTTGTTGTCGTTTTTCTTCAATTTGCAACAGAACCATTTCCTTCACCATCAATCGTTTGAAATGTTGGTTGAGGCATGCCGCGTCGATGCAAGACGTTTGTTGCATGACGAAAGTCGCAATCGACGCCCTAGTGGAAACTAAACATTATTATACATATCCCGACGAAAAAAGGAAGCGATTCGGGAAAATAAGTGATAAATTTCCTAATTTAGACAAAATTCTACAAAAGCAGGACTTTTTCGCCTCGATGGCGAATATCATCCTCAACGCGCCAAAATGACGAAGACGGGTGGAAGAGAAGAGTTCACGAAGCGTCCGCTACATAACAAAGAAAGGGAGAGAGGCACGATGAAACTGATCACCGCACTTTTCGATGGAGAAACGTTTGTTGGAGCCGTGCCGCAAGGAGACGACCGGGCGGTTCATTTGCGCCGCGCCGAACGGGCGATGGATGGAACGGAGACGATGCCGACGACGATGGTTGAAGCGATTGCCCAAGGGGAGGAGTTTCTCGTACGGGCGCAAAAAGTGATTGACTGGGCGCTAGGCCATCCGACGCGGGAGTACGTTTATCGCCTCAACGATGTCCGTCTTTTGGCCCCGATCCCACGGCCGGCGAAAAACATTTTTTGCATTGGAAAAAACTATGTTGATCACGCGCTGGAGCTCGGCGGCGCCGATGTGCCGGAGCATTTGATCGTCTTCACGAAAGCGCCGACAACGGTCATTGGCCATGAGGAAACGATTTTGCGCCATGCCGATGTCACGGATGAAATGGACTATGAAGGGGAGCTGGCGGTGATTATCGGCAAACAAGGGCGGGCGATCCGCCGGGAAGAGGCGCTTGATTATGTGTTTGGATATACGATTATCAATGATGTGACGGCAAGAGATTTGCAGGAGCGGCACCAACAATATTTTCTCGGCAAAAGCCTGGATACATTTTGCCCAATGGGGCCATGGATTGTGCCGCGCCGTTTTGTCCCGAATCCTAATGACTTGCGCATTGAAACGCGGGTGAACGGGGAAGTGCGCCAGCGCGCGAGCACGAAACAGTTGATTTTTTCCATTGAATCGATCATCGAGACGATCTCCAAAGGCATTACGCTTGAGCCGGGCGACATCATTGCGACAGGAACTCCGGCTGGAGTCGGCAAAGGGATGAACCCGCCGCGTTTTTTGCAGACGGGTGATGTCATTGAGGTGACGGTGGAAGGCATCGGCATGTTGCGCAACAAAGTGGGAGAGTAAACGGCGAAAGTGAGGAAGCCCCCATTGATGCTCAAAAGGCGTCCTCTTGAAAGAAAGGGCGTCTTTCGTTTTCGTGAAGTTTGTCAACCGTCCGCCCGCCGTGCTATGATGGGAAGGAACAAGGAATGGTTGGAGGGATGGATGTTGACGCATGCCCATATTACGAGCTGGCTCATCACGATTGTTTTGTTTTTCCTTGCGGTGTCGATGGAGCGGCAAGGGGCGGGCAAAGCCAAGATCGTGCAAATGGTGTTGCGGCTGTTTTACATTCTCACGATCGCGACGGGGGGGCTTTTGCTGCATAGCATTGCTTCGATATCCGCGCTTTATTGGCTAAAAGCGCTTGCCGGGCTGTGGGTGATCGGAGCGATGGAAATGGTTTTAGCAGCTGTAAAAAAAGGAAAAAGCGCGGCGGCAGGATGGACGCAATGGGTCATTGCCCTTGTGGTGACGCTGTTCCTTGGCCTGCTGCTGCCACTTGGTTTTGACTTATTCTAAAGCGAAGCGGCAGCCTTCTATTGGTTGCCGCTTTTGTCCTCAGCCTATTTGGGCGCAAATCGCCCGTTCGCCGCTGTTGAATGTTATTTCAAATCGGTCGGCCGGCATCGGCCCGCGTTCATAGTAATGATGGACGCTGGCGATTTGCTCTGTATTGTCATAGATCATAAAATTGACGCCGGATGATTTGGCAAACAATAAGCCGTTGTAGCAGTACAGGCAGTCGTAAAGCGAAAACCCAAGATGGTTCAGCCATTGGACGTATTGAAAAAAGGACGGATTGGGAAGCGAGGCAAGCCATTGCCGGTACGCGTATGTCAGCTGTTTGCGGAAGCGGATGCGGTCGCCGTCAGTGAGGGGGAAGATGCCGAGGTCGGTCGCGATCGTGCCGTTTTCCTGCCACCGTCCGGACAGCCAATGCCCATAGCGGAACAGTTCAATCCCTTGCTGGGCCATCTCCTCGACTAACGCCGCTTCCTCTGCTTCCTCATCAAAAAACACCCATTCATTGTTGACAAACTCCGCTGTTCCTTGCACGTAAGCCCGCGGCTGTTCAGCAATGCACTGCAGGCGCTCTTCAATATTCAATGTCTCTCATCCTCCTTGTACTTCTCTTTTTTTCCACCTTTTTGTCCGTTTATTCACGTTATTGTTGACATCGGACAATTCATCGAAATGACCCGTGGTGCATAAAATGGAATCATGCCGATGCGGGGAGGGCTAGCGCCTTGGGGAAAATGGCGGCAGCCCACGAGATCCGCAAGAAAAAAGAACGGGCGATCCAAAGAACAATGCGAACAGTTCGGCGAAGAACAGTTGCCTGTCATTTTGATAAGGAAAGGATTGGTTCGTATGTGTGGCATTACTGGCTGGGTGCATTTCGGGCGCGATTTGCGCCGTGAGCGGAAAACGATTGCCGAGATGACAGAGACGCTCGCGAAACGCGGGCCGGATGATACAAATACATGGCTTGACGTCCATGCCGCGTTCGGGCATAAGCGGCTCGTTGTGGTTGACCCGGCTGGCGGCAAACAACCGATGATCCGGAACAAAAACGGACGGCGTTACACAATCGTTTACAATGGCGAGCTGTACAATACGGAAGACATCCGGAAGGAGCTGTTGCATAAAGGTTACCGGTTTGACGGCCACTCCGATACGGAAGTGCTGCTCGCCGCTTATATCGAATGGAAAGAACAATGTGTTGACTGGCTCAACGGCATTTTTGCCTTTGCCGTTTGGGATGAAGAACGGGAGCAGCTATTTATGGCGCGCGACCGGCTCGGGGTCAAACCGCTGTTTTATCGCCAAGATGCCAAGGAGCTTTTGTTCGGATCTGAGATCAAGGCGATTTTGGCCCATCCGGATGTGAAAGCGGAAGTCAATTATGAAGGCTTGGCGGAAGTATTCGGGCTGGGGCCGTCGCGCACGCCGGGGCACGGCGTGTTTTGCGGCATCCAAGAATTGCGCCCCGCGCACGCGTTGACTTTCTCACGCAACGGGCTTCGCATTTGGCGGTATTGGAATGTCGAAAGCGACGTCCATCGCGATTCATTCGAGGAAACGGTCGAAAAGCTGCGCTTTCTATTGACGGATGCGGTCACGCGCCAACTCATTTCCGATGTGCCGGTCTGCACCTTCCTTTCTGGCGGGGTCGATTCGAGCGCCATTACGGCGATTGCCGCCAATGCCTTTGCGACAGCTGGAAAAGGGCCGCTTCATACGTACTCGATCGATTATGAAGGAAACGATCAGTATTTCCGGGCAAACGATTTTCAGCCAAACACCGATGCACCATTTATCGAACAGGTGTCAAACCAATTTCAAACGGTTCATCATCGCTGCGTGATCACGCAAGAAGAACTGTTCCGCCATTTGCATGAAGCCGTCATCGTTCGCGACGTTCCGGGCATGGCTGATGTCGATTCGTCGCTTCTTTGGTTTTGCAAACAAATTCGCAACCAGTTTGTCGTCAGCTTATCAGGGGAGTGCGCCGATGAAATTTTCGGCGGCTATCCATGGTTTCATCGCCCGGACGATTTGGCGCGCAAAGGATTTCCGTGGATGCGTTCGGTCGACGCGCGCATGGGTCTATTAAAAGATGAGTGGCGGCAAAAGCTTCGCCTTGACGACTATGTGCAAATGCGTTATGAACAAACGCTTGCTGAAGTGCCGCGTCTCGAGGGGGAAAGCGCCGAGGAGGCGAAGCGGCGTGAGCTGTTTTACTTAAATATGATTTGGTTTATGACGACACTGCTTGACCGGAAAGACCGGATGAGCATGGGAGCAAGCTTGGAAGTGCGCGTGCCGTTCGCTGACCATCGCATTGTCGAATACGTTTGGAACATTCCGTGGGATATGAAAATGTATGGAGGACGAGAAAAAGGCCTTTTGCGAAAAGCGCTCGAGGGATTGCTTCCCGAAGAGGTGCTCTACCGGAAAAAAAGCCCATATCCGAAAACGCACCATCCTCTATATACGAAACTTGTCAAGCAATGGCTTGAGCAGTTGCTCCATGACCGCTCTTCGGTTTTGCACGAGTTTTTCGACCGGGAAAAATTGTTGGCGCTCATTGAAACAGAAGGGAAGTCGTTCCAAGTGCCGTGGTTTGGGCAGCTCATGACCGGTCCGCAGCTGCTCGCTTACCTTGGCCAAGTGCACGTTTGGTTTGATCATTACGGCATTCGCATTAAAGAATAAGAGCTGCGCCTACGCGCAGCTCTTATTCGATTTGGCGGCGCTACGCCATTTTTGCTTGTGGCACCATCGTTTTTTTCATCCAGACGCGCGACCGCCAGCGCCAAAGCATCAACAGTCCGCGCAACCATTCGTCGGCGATGAACGACAGCCAAATGCCGACAAGGCCAAACCCAAGGGCAATGCCGAAGATGTATGCCACTGTGACCCCGACGCCCCACATCGACAAAATGCCCATATAGACCGGAAATTGCACATCTCCGGCTGCCCGCAACGAGCCGATGATGACGAGATTAAACGACCGCCCCGGCTCAAGGATGATGGTTAAAAGCAACAGTTTGCGCCCAAGCCCAATCATCGACGCGTCATCAGTAAAGAAGGAGAGCAGCGGTTCGGCGAACCAATAGGCGGCTGTAGCAAGCAACACGGACATGCCAATGGCGCTGTACAAACTTTTTAAACAACGGGCGTACGCTTCCTCATACCGCCCGGCGCCAACAAAATGGCCGACAAGGATTTGCGTTCCTTGGCTGATGGCGATGCCGAACAAAAAGACGAACATCATAATGTTTTGCGTATACACTCGTACCGTTAGCGCCTCGGCGCCCAGCCACGTAATCAAATAGGTGATCACCATTTGCGCTGTATTGTAGGAAAGGTGCTCGCCGGCTGACGGCACACCGATTTTCAATAGCGAACGAAAGTGGCGAAACGGCAGGGCGCAAAAGGCACGCGGCGCGAGTGCAATACCTGTTCGTTTGCGCAATAAGGCAACGAGCACAACAAAGCCGGCCAACCGGCTGGCTGCTGTTGAAATAGCAGCTCCTTCCGCCCCAAGAGGAGGAAGAGCAAATGAGCCGAAAATAAGGAAGTAGTTTCCGATGACATTGAGTACATTCATGCCGATCGTGACATACATCGTATCGCGCGTAAAGCCGTAGCTTTTTAAGATGGCGCCGACCGTCATCATCAGCGCTTGGATGAACAAAAACCCGCCGACAATCGCCAAATAGCTGCTCCCCTCGTCAAACAGTTCAGCCGGCAGCCCCATCAGCCGCAAAATCGGCCGGCTAAACGCGGCGAGAACGGCGCTTAGCAGCAACCCAAACAGCAAATTGGCGGCAAGGGATACGCGCGACACGTCAATGGCCTCTTGTTCCCGCCGGGCACCTAAATATTGGGTGACAAGTACGGCGGTCGCCAAGGCAACGAAGTTGAACAGCACGATCGTTAACGCGATGATTTGGTTCGCCACCCCGACGGCGGCGACCGCATGATCCGAGTACTGGCTGAGCATAAGTGTATCAGCGTTGCCCATGACCATATAAAGCAACGTTTCAATAAAAATCGGCCACGTTAACGAGAACAGTGACCATGTTTTTGCCTCTTGGCGCATATTGAGACAACTCCTTTTTCAAATTCCGACTTGAACGATATACTCAGTTTAGCTAGTTTGCTGCATAATGGAAAGAGAAAGAAGCGATTTCACTTGCATTTTTCCGACAAGGAAAGAGGGGACGACGATGGACTATATCACGTTTTCGTTGCCGCCGCTGCCGGTGTTTATTAAAGGGGCGGAAAGCGTATTTCCAAAAGGAAAACGGCATTTTCGCCGCACGTTTACCGTATTTGACTTGCTGTATGTGAAACAAGGCTGTTTGTATATGACGGAAAACGGGCGCGAGTTTGCCATCGGCAGCGGGCAATATTTGCTGTTGATCCCCGGCCGCGAACATTACGGACACCGCCCGTGTGAAGAGAAAACGGAGCTTGTTTGGCTGCACTTTTTGCTGCCGGACTACACGGTTGCTCCGGACTGCCCGGCGAGCCGGCAAACGGTGATGGAAAAAGAGGCGACGTACACTGAGCCAATCCAATACCGGCTTTCGATCCGTCAATATGGGGAGCTGAAACAACGGGAGCGCGCCGAACAGCTGCTCGCCCAACTTGTCGAGCCGAACGTGGAGCGGGATATGGACCGGCCGCTCCGACAGCTGCTTTTGTTTGTGGAATTTCTTTGGCACTTGCAAAAGCAGGAGCTGTCCGTCCCAAGTGCAGCGGAACAAGTCAGTGCGGCGGCGGTGGCGTACATCGAACGACATTTCAACGAGCCGATTACGCTCGAAATGCTTGCGAAAGGGCTCCGTTTTCATCCCGATTACATCACCCGCTGTATGCAAAAAACGATGGGCATGGGATTTAGCCGTTATTTGACGTATTACCGCCTGTCGAAAGCCAAGCAATGGCTTGCGGAAACGAATGAAACAGTCGAGGCGGTTGCCAAGCGGGTCGGCATTGATGATGGCGCGTATTTTTCGCGTGTATTCAAAAAGATGGAAGGGATGACCCCGACCGAATACCGGCGCATGGCTAGGCGTACATAAAACCGGCGCAGCGAACCGCTGCACCGGTTTGTGATCAAAGCAACACATGGCTGCGCCATCTTACCAGCTTTCAACTTTATAGAGCACAAACCCATACGGAGGCAAAGAGGCGCAAAGCGTTTCCGCCTCGGCCGCAAACCGCTCTCCGGTCAAGAGGTCAACAAGCCATTTTCCGCGAAGGTCGAGCGGGAGCGGAATGTCGGCGGCATCATTGCTTCGGTTGATGATGACGAGCACGGTTTCAGCGCCGTCAATTTTTTCATACACGAGATGGTTAGGGTTGTCGTCGGCGGAAAGAAAGGAGACATCTCCGCGCCGGAGCGCCGGGTGCTGCTTCCTTAGCGCAATCAGCCGCTTGACATGCGCCAACAGTTCGCGGTTTTGGTGCTCCGGATCCCACACCATACATTTCCGGCACTCCGGATCGTTTCCGCCCGTCATGCCGATCTCATCGCCATAGTAAATGCACGGCGAACCGGTGAACGTCAGCTGGAACAAAAACAACAACTTCGCTTTGCGGACGTCGCCGCCGCAAACCGTAAGCAGCCTTGGTGTATCATGGCTGCCAAGCAAGTTGAATGCCGCTTCGTTCACCTGTTTCGGATACGAATGAAGAAGTCGGATCATGATATCGGCAAACTGGCGGGCGCTGATTTCCTCTTTCGCGAAAAAGCGAAGCGCCCCGTCCGTGAACGGGTAGTTCATGACGGCGTCAAACTGGTCGCCGCGCAGCCAAGGCATGGCGTCATGCCAAATCTCGCCGAGAATGTACACATCGGGCTTTAGCGCCTTCACTGCCTGCCGGAATTCGCGCCAAAATTGATGATCGATTTCGTTTGCCACATCGAGCCGCCAGCCGTCAATATCAAACTCGCGAATCCAGTATGTCGCGACATCAAGCAAGTAGCGCTTCACTTCCGGATGAGCGGTGTTGAGTTTCGGCATGTGCGGCACGAACGCAAATGTGTCGTAGTTCGGGCGCGGCTCGGTTTGGAGCGGAAACTCGCGAATATGGAACCAATCTTTATACCGAGAGGCTGCGCCGTTTTTCAACACATCTTGAAACGGGGCAAACTCATAGCCGCAATGGTTGAAGACTGCATCGAGCATGACGCGGATCCCTTTTTCATGGCAGCGCTTGACAAGTGTTTTCAACGTCTCTTTGTCCCCAAAGTGCGGGTCGATTTCAAAATAATCAGCGGTGTCGTATTTATGGTTCGACGGCGCGCGGAAAATCGGCGTCAAGTAAAGGCCGGTGATGCCAAGGTCAGCCAAGTAATCGAGATGGTCGATAATTCCTTGCAAATCCCCCCCAAAAAAACTTGTCGGCGTTGGGTCTTCGCTTCCCCACGGCCGCGCTCCTTCCGGACTGATGGCCGGGTTGCCGTTGGCGAACCGCTCAGGGAAAATTTGATACCATACGGTGTCTTTTACCCAGCCCGGCGCTTGGAACAGGTCGACCCGATGAAGAAAGGGAAAGCAAAAGTAGTAAGCGGTGTCGTCGCTCGGAGCTTCATGGTAAAATCCTTTTTCCGTATAGACCAGTTGTTCGCCCCCAGCTCGAAGCACAAACCCATAGCGCAGCCGCCGATATGGCGGTCTGACCTCGGCGAACCAATAGTCAAATCGTTCGTCGCTTCCCGTTTTCTGCATCGGCATCGTTTGAAACTGCCAGGCGCCGTCTTGCCACTCGTACGGGTCGCCGTGCAACAGCTCCACCCGATCAACATCATCTTTTTTTGTCCGAAGCCGAAGATGAAGCGTTTCGCCATCATAGGCATAGGCGAAGTTGTCAGTCGGGCGGTGGTGAATGGCTTCTTTTTGCATCATCGTTCCCCCTCTTGAATCCAATTTGGGTAAAAGCAATCGTTTGCATGATAGACTTCCGTTAAACAAAGCGTACGCCAATGTAAAAAAAAAGTCAAATTTCATAGAAAATAAGCTTGTAAAATGAAAAATAGACGATATAATAGAGTTGAAAGGTGCAATCGTTTTCATTGGAGTGATTGCGATTTTAATGCGCAAACGGTTTCGCTATGGTTGCACTGAAAAAGAGTCGATCAAAAGAGGAGGGAGAGCATGAAGAAAACATTGTCTTTGTTTCTCATGGCTGTGCTGCTCGTGGGCGTGCTCGCTGCCTGCGGACCGAAACGGGACGTTCAACAGCCGAAAGAAAGTCAAGGAACGACCGAAAAGGCGGAAAAACCGGACAAACTGGTCGTTTGGGTGAACGACGACGAAAAGCAGAAACCAGCATTAAAAGATATTTTCCAAAAGTACACAGAAAAAACCGGAATCAAAATCGAGATGGTTGGGGTCAACATGCTCGATCAAACGAAAAAACTAGCGCTCGACGGACCGGCTGGCAAAGGGCCGGATGTGTTCTACCAGCCGCATGACCGCATCGGCGACATTGTGCTGCAAGGATTGGCCGATCCAGTCGACCTTGGCGATGCGAAAGGCGAGTACAGTCCGACGGCCATCAACGCGGTCACCTATGACGGAAAGACGTATGGCGTGCCGATGGTCGTTGAAACATACGGCGTGTTCTACAATAAAAATTTAGTGCCGGAAGCGCCGAAAACGATGGATGACTTGATGAAGATCGCCAAGGAAAAAACGAATGCGGCCAAAGACCAATACGGCTTTTTAATGGAAGCGACGAATTTCTATTTCGTTTATCCGTTCCTCGCCGGCTATGGCGGCTATGTGTTTAAAAATGAAAACGGCAAATACGACATAAGCGACATTGGGCTCGCGAATGATGGAGCCGTCAAAGGAGCCGAGCTCGTCCAATCGTGGTTTAAAAACGGCTACATTCCGAAAGAAATCACCGGCGATATTATGAACGGGCTGTTTACGAAAGGAAATGTGGCCGTTGCCATCACCGGACCATGGAACATCGCGTCGTATAAAGAAGCGTTGGGCGACAAATTGGCGACGGCGCCGCTGCCGGTTTTGGACAACGGCGAGCATCCGAAATCGTTCGTCGGCGTAAAAACATGGATGCTCTCCGCCTATTCACAAAACAAAGAATGGGCGGTCGACTTCATGAAGTTTGTCACGAACGAAGAAAATTCGCTTCATTACTATGAAGTGGCGGGCGAAATGCCGGCGAACGAAAAAGCGTTGACGAATGAGAAAATTACGAACGACCCGCTGATCGCCGGTTTTGCGGAGCAAATCCAATACGGCGAGCCGATGCCGAACGTGCCGGAAATGTCGCAAGTGTGGGAGCCGATGGGCAATGCGTTGCAATTTATCGCGAAAGGCGACAACCCGAAAGCGGTGCTCGGTGAGGCAGTGAAAACGATTCAAGATAAAATCGCCGCCAGCGGCGCTGGAAAATAACGAGTGATGTCGTGGTGGATAGGATCAGCCCTATCCACTATTCTTATCCATATGATAGGGGGGATTGGAATGCCGGAAGCAAACGTCCGCCATCGGCCGGCGGTGGCGATGGCGCTGTCTTTGTTGTTTGCCGGCCTTGGGCAGTTGTACAACCGCCGGTATGTCAAAGGCATCTTGTTCATCATCATTGAAGCTTCGTTTTTGCTGACGTTTTACAACTTTTTAAACATCGGGCTGTGGGGACTCGTCACGCTTGGCGAAATTCCGATGTTGGATCATTCGATTTTTCTCTTGATTCAAGGATTGGTTTCGGTCATCATCATCGCATTTGCGGCCGCCCTGCATATTGCGAACATCATTGATGCGCGCAACGACGCCCGCCGCCGGCAAAGGGGCGAACCGTTTCCGTCGCTGTGGGAATCGTGCCGCAACGCTTGGGATAAAGGATTTCCGTACATCTTTGTCACGCCCGGGCTTGTGATGCTGTTGTTTATCGTCGTGCTGCCGCTGTTGTTTATGGTGTCGCTCGCCTTTACCGACTACAACTTGTACCACTCGCCGCCACGGCATTTGCTGAATTGGGTTGGATTGGAAAACTTCAAAAACTTAGTGTCGATTCCGATTTGGAAAAGCACGTTTCTTAGCGTTCTCGCCTGGACGATCGTTTGGACCGTGGTGGCGACAACGGCGCAAATCGCCCTTGGCCTGTTTTTGGCGCTCCTTGTCAACGACCCGCGCATCAAGTTCAAGCGGTTCATCCGCACGGTGTTGATTTTGCCGTGGGCCGTGCCAGCGTTTGTCACGATTTTGGTGTTTGCGGCGATGTTCAACGACAAATTCGGAGCCATCAACCGCGAAGTGTTGAGTTTGTTTGGGGTGTCGATCCCGTGGATGACCGATCCGTTTTGGACGAAAGTGGCGCTTATTTTGATTCAAACGTGGCTTGGCTTTCCGTTCGTCTTTGCGCTGTTTACCGGCGTTTTGCAAAGCATTTCCCGCGACTGGTACGAAGCGGCCGACATCGACGGGGCGACGCGCTGGCAAAAGTTCAAATCGATCACGCTGCCGCACGTCCTGTATGCGACCGCACCGCTGTTGATTATGCAATACGCCGGCAACTTCAACAACTTTAACATCATCTATTTGTTCAACGACGGGGGGCCTGCGGTGCGCGGGCAAAACGCCGGTGGAACGGACATCCTCATTTCATGGGTGTACGATTTGACGTTCACGACGAACAACTACAATATGGCAGCGGCGATCTCGCTCATCATCGGCTTGATCGTCAGCGGGTTTGCCATTTACCAGTTCCGGCGCACCCGTTCCTTTAAAGAGGAGGGGAACATTTGATGAACCGCAAATGGAAATCGCGCGTGGAAGTAGCGCTTATTTATTTGTTTATCGCCTTCATGTTTGTCGTCATCGCCTATCCGCTCCTTTGGACGATCAGCATGTCGCTCAATCCAGGAACGAGCCTGTATTCGGCGTCGCTCATCCCGGAGAAGTGGTCGTTTGAGCACTATAAGTGGTTGTTTACCAGTCCGGACAGCGATTATTTGCTTTGGTATAAAAACAGCTTGTTTGTTGCGACGGCCAATGCGGCGTTGTCCGTCTTGTTTACGGCGCTCATCGCCTATGCGTTTTCGCGCTACCAATTCGTCGGGCGGAAAACGGGGCTGTATTTGTTTTTAGTGTTGCAAATGTTTCCGTCGCTCATGGCGATGGTGGCGATCTATATTTTGCTCAATATGCTCCATTTGCTCGATTCGCTGTGGGGGCTCATTCTCATTTATGTAGGCGGACAAATTCCGTTTAACGCCTGGCTGGTCAAAGGCTACTTTGATACGATTCCGCGCGAGCTGGATGAGGCGGCGCGCATCGACGGCGCCGGGCATTTCGGCGTCTTTTTCCGCATTATGCTGCCCTTAGCCAAGCCGATTTTGGCCGTTGTCGCGTTGTTCAACTTTATGGCGCCGTTCACCGACTTTTTGCTGCCGTCGATAGTGTTGCGCGACCCGGACAAATTTACATTGGCGGTCGGGCTGTTTAACTTCATCAGCGACCGGTTTGCGAACAACTTCACCCGCTTTGCCGCCGGCTCAATTTTGATTGCCGCGCCGATCGCCGTCGTCTTTTTGTTCCTGCAACGGTATTTGATTTCCGGCTTAACGGCCGGTGGCACAAAAGGGTAAGAACCGCTATCATAAATAGTGGGCTTACCCGTTTCCGAATGAGCAAATGAATCGGGAAGGGAGGAATGGAAATGGGGAACCGGCTCTTTATGCTGCTCGTCCTTCCGTTCCTTCTTTTTTATGCCTGGCCGGTGCAGGCGGCGGAGAAAGAAGAACGGACGTGGCAAGATGAAGCGATTTATTTCATTATGGTCGACCGGTTTAACAATATGGATCCGACGAATGACAAGGGCGTCAATGTCAACGATCCGAAAGGGTATTTCGGCGGCGACTTGAAAGGGGTGACGGCGAAACTCGATTACATCAAGGAGATGGGATTTACAGCCATTTGGCTGACGCCGATTTTCGAAAACATGCCGGGCGGATACCACGGGTATTGGATCAAAGATTTTTATCGCGTCGATCCGCATTTCGGCACGCTGGATGATTTGAAGACGCTTGTCAAAGAAGCGCACAAGCGCCATATGAAAGTCATCTTGGACTTTGTCGCCAACCATGTCGGCTACGACCATCCATGGCTTCGCGACCCGGCGAAAAAAGATTGGTTCCATCCGAAAAAAGAGATTTTCGACTGGAATGATCAAACACAACTAGAAAACGGATGGGTGTATGGGCTGCCGGATTTAGCGCAGGAAAATCCAGAAGTCAAGAAATATTTAATCGATGCGGCCAAATGGTGGATCAAAGAAACGGACATTGACGGCTATCGCCTCGATACGGTGCGCCATGTGCCAAAATCATTTTGGCAGGAGTTTGCCAAAGAAGTGAAATCGGTGAAACAAGACTTTTTCCTTCTTGGCGAAGTGTGGAGCGACGATCCGCGCTATATTGCCGAGTACGGCCAATACGGCATCGACGGTTTTGTCGATTATCCGCTGTATGGCGCGGTGAAGCAGTCGCTTGCTAGGCGCGATGCATCGCTCCGGCCGTTGTATGACGCCTGGGAATACAACAAAACGTTTTACGACCGCCCGTACTTGCTCGGGACGTTTTTGGACAATCACGATAACGTGCGGTTTACGAAACTTTCGATTGACAACCGCAACAATCCGATTTCACGCATCAAGCTGGCGATGACGTATTTGTTCACCGCCCCCGGCATCCCGATCATGTATTACGGAACGGAAATCGCCATGAACGGCGGCGAAGACCCGGACAACCGCCGCTTGATGGATTTCCGCGCCGATCCGGAGATCATCGATTACTTGAAAAAAATCGGCCCGCTCCGCCAACAGCTGCCGTCTTTGCGGCGCGGCGATTTTACGCTCCTGTATGAAAAAGACGGCATGGCGGTGTGGAAACGGCAATATGAAGATGAAACAACGGTTATCGCCATCAACAACACGGGCAAAACGCAGCACGTTCACCTAACGAACGACCAGCTGCCAAAAAACAAGGAACTGCGCGGCTTTTTATTGGACGATCTCGTCCGCGGCGATGGCGACGGATACGATCTTGTGCTCGACCGCGAAACGGCGGAAGTGTACAAACTGCGGGAAAAAACAGGGATCAACGTTTCGTTTATCGCCGCCATCGTATCGGTTTGCGTGTTGTTTCTTTTGTTTTTGTATTTGGTGAAAAAACGGGCGAAGCGGATGCCGGAATAGAGGGAAAGGAGGGACCTTATGACCGTTACGATTAAAGATGTAGCGAAACGAGCGAACGTTGCGCCGTCAACCGTCTCGCGCGTCATCGCCGACAGCCCGCGCATCAGCGAGAAGACGAAACAGCGGGTGCGCGAAGCGATGAAAGAGCTCGGCTATCACCCAAACTTTATTGCTCGCAGCCTCGCGAGCCAAATGACGCAAGTGATCGGCATCGTCATGCCGAGCTCCGCCGACCAAGCGCTACAAAACCCGTTTTTCCCGGAAGTCATCCGCGGCATCAGCAAAGCTGCCCATGAAAAGCGATATGCTTTGCAAATGTCGACCGGAGAGAAAGAAAACGACATTTACGAGCGAGTCGTGGAGATGCTGCAAGGACGGCGCGTCGACGGCGTTATTTTGCTTTACTCGCGGCAAAACGATAAGCTCATGAAGTACTTGTTAAAGCATGGCTTTCCGTTCGTCGTCATCGGCAAACCGCACCAAAAAGCGGAACAAGTGACCCATGTCGACAACGACAACGTCCAGGCGGGGAAAGATGCGGCAAACTGGTTGATCGCTCGCGGGCACGAACGCATCGCGTTTGTCGGCGGCAATCCGCAATATTTGGTGACCGTCGACCGCCAAACCGGCTACGCCGCGGCCTTGCAGGAGGCGGGGCTTCCGTACCGGCCGGAATACGTCGTCCATGCAGAATTTTTGCAGGAAGGCGGCCAAGAGGCGATGAAGGAGCTTCTTTCGTTGCCTGAGCCGCCGACCGGGCTTGTCGTCGCCGATGATCTCATGGCGCTCGGCATCTTGAAAACGCTTGATGAAATGGGGCTTGGCGTCCCGGAAGATGTTTCGATCGTCAGCTTCAACAACACGCTGCTCGCCGAAATGTCGCGTCCGCCGCTCACGTCGGTTGACATCGGCATTTTTCAGCTCGGCTACGAAGCGGCGAAAAGTTTAATTGAGAAAATCACCAACCCGAATGAACCGATCAAACGCATCATCATCCCGCACCGGCTCGTGGAACGGGGGTCGTGTGCACAGCGTTAGAAAGAAGCGGTGTTGGCAAAGAGACGTCCGTCGTATTGGCGGGCGTTTTTTTTTTGTTTTCGAGCATGTTGGAAGTGAAAGTGAGTGGATCGGGAACGGTTGAGTCCGTAACGAGCACGGACATTCAAGCTGACGGCAGCAAAGAAGTGGATGAAGTGCTCGTTTCCGAAGGGGAAACCGTGACGAAGGGGGAAGACCTCATTACATTTACTGATGGCAGCGATCCGATTGAAGCGCCAGCAGCTGGAACGATCACCTCGCTCGACGTGGAAGAAGGAGACCGCGTCAATGACGGACAAGTCGTCGCCCATCTCACCAATTACAGCGATTTGCAAGTAAAAGTGCAAGTGGATGAGCTTGATATTCCAAAAGTGAAGGTCGGACAAACTGCTGCGATTAAGATCAACGCTTTTCCTGAGGCGACATATACCGGAAAGGTCACCTCCATCGCCAAAGAAGGGACGGTTTCGAACGGTGTGTCGACTTTCGATGTGACGGTGCACATCGATAAACCGACGAATGTGAAAATCGGCATGACAGCGGAAGTAAGCATTTTAGTCGAAAAGAAAGATAATGCGTTGTATGTTCCGATCGAAGCGGTTCACACGATGAATGATGAAAAGTTCGTGCTTGTCGTCCAACAGTCGGCGGACGGGAGCAGCACGGCTGTGCGCCAAACGGTGAAAACCGGCATTAGCAATGAAGACAACATTGAAATTACCGATGGATTGAGCGAAGGGCAAATCGTGCAGCTGCCGAGCGTTTCCACTTCCTCCAGTACGAATAATCCAGGGCGGCAAGAAAGAATGATGTGCTCACCTTGGCGCGTTCAGACTCGAATCAGTTGGAAATGCAAAAAGAAGCGTTTCGGCTGGATGAATTGGTCCGCGACATTGGCGAACAGTACAGCGAGATCGCTTCCAGCAGAAAACGATGAGCGTCGAAGCGCAAATCCCTATTGAGTGGGTGGGCGACCGTGAACGCATCCATCAATTGATCGTCATTTTGCTTGACAATGCCTTGAAATATACGACGGAAGATGGGAGAAAAGCGACGCTCATATCGCCGGACATAAACAGAGACGAAACGAAGCGAAGCCGGAGTACATCCTCAATGTCGAAGTCGGACATTATGAGGTGAAGGCGGTGAAACAAGCGGCACAGTCAGCGTCGGCTGAAGATTGAAAAAGGGAAATGAAAAAGAGCTCCTCTTTTCGCTCATGGCATTGGCGTTGAGAGGAGCTGAATGCGGTTATGGTTTTATGTTGCTTGGAATGCTGGGTGTTCCGTACGTATGGAATGTTTCCGCATTGCGGTAGCTGGTGTTTGTACAATGGGGACGCAAAGTTTGTTGAATACATTTGTCTCGCAATATTATCCCGCCCCATGTCCGCTCTACGGGCGTTGGATTGGCCAATGGCGTCGGTCGCTTAGGAGGAATGGTTGGCCCGATGCTTGGCGGGGCGCTGCTAGGAATGAAAGCCCCCATTTTCATGTGCTTTGTTGCTTTTGCGCTGCCAGGCGTTATCGCTTCTTTGGCTGTTCTTTGCGTGCGCAAGAAAAAACGAGACATAGCGGTTGCTGGGCAAGAGGCGGAAACGCTCTTCACATGAGATGGTGAATAGAAAACATGCAGTGGCATTCCCCGAACTATTGACTGCTTAAAACAGAGGGGGGAAGCCGCGGAGGCATTTTTAGGTTCAACGATCTACCTTTAGTGAACCTTTAACGTAAAAAAATCCACCCCATTCCGGGGCGGACTGAGAGAAGAGGGGCACCTTGCAAAGAAGTGGAGGAACATCGTAGCTTTATCGTATCGGTTTTTTTACAATGATTCTATATTTTTGTAAGAAAAGATAACGAAGTTTTGTCAAAAAGGATTGACCGCAGCGGCTGAGATGGTCAGCCGCTGACGAATTTTCCGCCATCGACGTGCAGCATTTGTCCGGTCATGTACGACGACTCATCGCTCGCCAAAA
Organism: Geobacillus sp. Manikaran-105; assembly: GCF_002809955.1. Taxonomy (NCBI): domain Bacteria; kingdom Bacillati; phylum Bacillota; class Bacilli; order Caryophanales; family Anoxybacillaceae; genus Geobacillus; species Geobacillus sp. Manikaran-105. The sequence continues at coordinate 27,005 of NZ_PIJG01000008.1, read as the reverse complement.
AGACGTAGCACGGAGCGACTTCGCACGGTTGGCCGGGACGTTTCATCGGCGTGTTGGCGCCGAATGTGGCGACTTGCTCGCTTTTGAACGTCGACGGGATGAGCGGCGTCCAAATCGGGCCTGGGGCGACGCCGTTGACGCGAATGCCTTGGCCGACGAGCGCTTTGGCGAGCGACCGGGTGAAGGCGACGATCGCGCCTTTTGTCGCCGAGTAGTCGATGAGCTGCTCATTTCCTTCGTAGGCGGTGATCGAAGCGGTGTTAATAATCGCGCTTCCGCTTTTTAAGTGCGGGAGCGCCGCTTTCGTTAGGAAAAAGCAGCCGAATACGTTCGTGCGAAACGTTTTTTCCAGCTGCGCGGCGGTGATGTTGAGAAAGTTCGGCTGCGGGTGCTGTTCAGCGGCGTTATTGACGACGATATCGAGCTTGCCGAACGCTTCGATTGTTTGTTTCACCGCTTCTTTGCAAAACGCTTCATCGCCAATGTCTCCCGCAAGGGCCAGACACCGTCTTCCTTCCTGCTCGACGAGCTGTTTCGTTTCGTCGGCATCTTCATGTTCGTTGAGATAGAGAATCGCCACATCGGCCCCTTCTTTGGCGAAATGAACCGCGACCGCGCGGCCGATGCCGCTGTCGCCGCCGCTGATGATGGCGGTTTTGTTTTTGAGCTTGCCGCTTCCTTTATAGGTGTCTTTGATGGTGACCGGCTGCGGGTTCATCTCCGTTTGCAGGCCGGGCTGGCGCGTCTGGTGCTGCGGGGGCAGCGTTGTTTGTTGCTTTGTGACCATGTTTGTTCCTCCTTAGCATGTATTGTCATCGTTAGTATGGGACGGAGGAGGGGAATTATGTGTTAAGAGGGGATGGACCACGAACAATGAATAAGCCGTTGGTCATCTTTTTTTCGCCCACGTTTCAATCCACATTGCGATTTCCTCAATCGATGGTTTATCGGTCACGACTTTCACGGTATATTCTTCTGCTTCTTTTTCCGGAGCGGCGAGGAGATAACCGTTTAGCCAAAGAAACTGTTTCATGGCGGCAAAGCCTGTTCGTTTATTGGCATTGTGAAACGGATGGTTTTGGCAGAGGCTGGCGTATAACGCTGCCGCCTTCAGCCAAAGGGTTGGATAAGCGTCCTGTCCGAAAGCGCTTTGTTTCGGGCGGTTGACCGCGCTGTTCAACAGCTCTGGAAATTTTACGCCTTTTTGTTCCTCTGGAGTGTATTTTTCGATCAACAAGGCATTGAGGAAGATGATCTCTTTTTCGGTCAAAAAACGAGTCATATCTGTTTTCGCCTACTTTTTTGCCAAATTTCGGAGGGTGTTGTCGTAATTCGCAAATAAGTCTTTGAGACCATCGACAAAATCTTGGCCGAAGTCGTCTAGGATGCTGTAGTCGATGGGTGAGTATTTGCTGATGACCACTTTTCCATCTGCTTCGAGGCGAAATTGAATTTCATCTCCTTGTTTTGCCTTCAAATGGTCCAACACTTCCTGGGGAAGAGTGATTCCTAGACTGTTCCCTACTTTCGTTATTTTTCGTTCCATTGGTTTCACCACCGTACTCATATCGATTCTCCTTCCATACTATTTTATTCATGGTTATAACAAGTTATAACAATTATAATAAAAAAAGATAGTTGAGTCCATCGTTCGATGATCGGTTTGTCAGAAAAATTAGGAAAACGAGCCGGCCTATTCGCCAGCTCGTTTCCCGCTTATAAGACATTGAAATACCGCGCTTCCGGATGGGCGAAGACGATCGCCGAAACCGATGCTTCGGGTTCCATCATATAGCCGTCGGTGAGACGGATGCCGATGTCTTCTGGATGAAGCAGACGGAACAGTTTCTCCTGGTCTTCCAAGTTCGGACAGGCCGGGTAGCCGAACGAGTAGCGCTGGCCCTGGTATTTGGCGGCGAAGCGCTCTTCCATCGTGAAATCCGGGTCGTCCGGGAAGCCCCAGCGGTCGCGCATAATTTGATGGATTCGTTCGGCGAACCCTTCGGCAATCTCGAGCGCCAACGCTTGGATGGCATGGCTTTTCAAAAATTCGCCTTCTTCCTTCCAGCGCTGGGCGAGTTCGCGGACGCCATGCCCGGCGGTGACGGCGAACAAACCGACGTAATCCATTTCGCCGCTTTCTTTCGATTTCAAATAATCGGCGAGGCAAAGATACGGCGCCCGCGGTTGGCGCGGAAAGTCGAACATCTCGAGCACTGTTTTGCCGTCAGTCGGATCGTAAATGTAAACCCGGTTGCCGTCGCTTTGCGCCGGGAAGAAGCGGTAGACGCCGGCGGGTTGAATCCAGCCGCGTTCTTTCGCTTCGGCAACGAGTTCGTCGACGACCGCTTTTAACGCCAACGCTTTTTCGTCCCGTTCTTCAAGCAGCCGCTTCACTTTTCCTTTCAAGCCGAGGTGGTGGCCGAGCACCATTTGCCAGTTGACGTACGGCAACACATGGTCAAGCGGCACGTTTCGCAGCACGTGGCGCTCGAGGTCGGCCGGGACATACACCGGCACATCGGTCGAGACGTTCGATTTGAACGCGGTGGCGACCGCCGTTGGCCGTGTCGGCTCGTTTTCGGTCGCTTCTTTTTTCTTGTAGTCAATTTCGCCTTGCTGGAGTTGGTTGGCGAGCGCGAGCCCGTCCATGGCGTCTTTTGCGTACAGGACGACGCCGTCGTATTCGGGTGCGATTTTGTTTTCGGTAAATTTGCGCGTCAAGGCGGCGCCGCCGACTAAAATGGGCGTTGAGATGCCGGCTTGCCGCAAATCTTGGGCGGTGACGACCATCTGTTGGGCCGATTTGACAAGCAAGCCCGACAACCCGATGATGTCGGGCTGATGTTCGCGCACCGCTTCAATGAGTTGCTGCGGAGCGACTTTAATGCCGAGGTCGATCACCTCGTAGCCGTTGTTGCTTAAAATGATGTCGACCAAGTTTTTGCCGATGTCATGCACATCGCCTTTGACGGTGGCGAGAATGACTTTTCCTTTTGTGCTTCCTTCTTTCTTTTCCATATACGGCTCTAAAAAGGCGACGGCCGCTTTCATCACTTCCGCGCTTTGCAATACTTCAGCGACGATGAGCTGGTTGTTGTTGAACAGCCGCCCGACTTCATCCATGCCGGCCATAAGCGGACCGTTGATGATCGACAGCGGATCGGAGTAGGTCTCAAGCGCCTTCTCTAAATCGGGAATGAGCCCGTCTTTCGACCCTTCAATGACGTAGCGGGCGAGCCGCTCTTCAAGGCTCAAGTTCTCCTCAGCCGGCTTGGCGGCGGTGATTTTGCTTCGGTAAAATTCGATAAAGGTGTTTAATGTTTCATCGCTCGTGTCAAACAAAAGCGCTTCGGCCATCCGCACTTCCTCTTCCGGAATCGAGGCGAACCGCTCAAGCTTCTCAGTGTTGACGATCGCATAATCGAGCCCAGCTTGCGTGCAATGGTACAAAAAGACGGAGTTGAGCACCTCGCGCCCGGCCGGCGGCAAGCCGAACGAGACGTTGCTGATGCCGAGCATCGTCAAGCACTCCGGCAGTTGCTCTTTAATGAGGCGAATGCCTTTGATCGTTTCATTCGCCGCGCCGATGTATTGCTCATCACCGGTGCCGACCGGGAAGACGAGCGGATCGAAAATGATGTCGCGCGCCGGCACCCCGTAGCGGTTAACGAGCAAGTCATACGAACGCAAGGCAATTTCCAGCTTCCGTTCGGCGGTGACCGCCATTCCTTGTTCATCGATCGTGCCGACGACGACAGCGGCGCCGTATTTGTGCAAGAGAGGAACGACTTTCGCAAACCGCTCCTCGCCGTCTTCCAAGTTGATCGAATTGATGATCGCTTTCCCTTGCGAGTAGGTGAGGGCGCGCTCGATGACGCGCTCGTCGGTTGAATCGATGACAAGCGGCACTTTCACTTTTTTCACGACTTCGCGGACGAACTGCTCCATGTCATGGAGTTCGTCGCGGTCTGGGTCGGCGAGGCAAATGTCGATGACATGGGCGCCGTTTTTCACTTGTGCGCGGGCGATTTCCGCCGCTTCTTCGTATTTCCCTTCGGCGATGAGGCGCTTGAATTTGCGCGAGCCGATGACGTTTGTCCGCTCGCCGACAAAGAGCGGGCGCATCGTTTCCTCATAAATGAGCGCCTCGATGCCGGAGACGGCGTGGACGTCAAACGAAGACGGGATCGCCCGCGGCGGGATGCCGCGCACCGCTTCGGCGATGGCGCGAATATGGTCCGGCGTCGTGCCGCAACACCCGCCGACGATGTTGATCCATCCTTTTTCGGCAAAGCGGCGGATTTTCTCTGCCAACATCTCCGGCGTTTCATGGTAGCGGCCTTCTTCATCCGGCAGCCCGGCGTTCGGATAGCAGCTGACCGCCGTATCCGCAAGCGAGGCGAGCGTCCGCAAATGGTCGGTCATAAACTCCGGGCCGGTCGCGCAGTTTAAGCCGACGGCGATCGGCTTCATATGGCGCACCGAGATGAAAAACGCATCGATCGCCTGCCCGGCGAGCGTCGTGCCCATCGGCTCGATCGTGCCGGAAATCATGAGCGGCACGCGGCGGCCGACCGCCTCAAACGCCTTGGAAATGCCGAGAAATCCGGCTTTTACGTTCAACGTATCTTGGCACGTCTCCAGCAACAGAAGATCGACGCCGCCCAACAGCAGCCCGCGCGCTTGTTCTTCATAGGCGGCGACGAGTTCCTCAAAGGTCGCGCCGCCTGTCACCGACAACGTCTTCGTCGTCGGCCCCATCGACCCGGCGACAAAGCGCGGCCAGTCGGGAGTTGAGAACGCCTCCGCCGCTTGTTTGGCGAGCTTGGCCGCTTCGATGTTCAACTCGAGCGCCAAATGCCCGAGGTTGTATTCATCGAGCACAATGCGCGTCGCCCCGAACGTGTTCGTTTCGATGATGTCAGCGCCCGCTTCCAAATACGCTTCGTGAATGCGGCGGATGACAGGCGGGGCGGTGAGGGTCAAATATTCGTTGCACCCTTCATACGCCTCGCCGCCAAAATCGGCGGTTGATAGGTTGGCGCTTTGGATCATCGTCCCCATCGCGCCGTCAATGACGAGAATTTTTCGCTGCAGCTGCTGTTCTAAGGTGATGTTAGCCATGAACAACCTTCCTTTCTTTGGCGGCCGCTTCTTTTTCATGGATGTAGCGGACGAGCTCGACTGTCATGTCATAGCGCAAAAACGGCGTGATCAAATAAATGCCGTTAAACAAATCAAACGCCGCGTCAATGAGCGATTTGGCGATGGCAATTCCTTCGCGCGCCGCTTCTACTGGGTCGCTGCCGCAGGCGGCCATGCGGGCGCGAATCTCGTCCGACAGAGTGATCCCCGGCACTTCATGGTGCAAAAATTCGGCGTTGCGCGCGCTCACAAGCGGCATAATGCCGATGTAGATCGGCGTGGCGAGATGTTTCGTTGTTTCGTATATTTGCACGATTTTTTCTTCCGAGTAAACCGGCTGGGTCAAGAAATAGTGGGCGCCGCATTGAATTTTTTTCTCCATTCGCTCGACCGCTTTATCCAAATGGCGGACGTTCGGATTGAAGGCCGCACCGATCGAGAAGTTCGTTTTTTGCCCGAGCGGTTTGCCCGAGTACGATAATCCCTCGTTGAATTGGCTGATCAGGCGGATGAGATCGAATGACGACACATCATACACGGACGTCGCTCCCGGGAAATCGCCGATTTTCGACGGGTCGCCGGTAATAGCGAGCACGTCGGTGATGCCGAGCGTATGCAACCCCATCAAATGCGACTGCAGGCCGATCAAGTTGCGGTCGCGGCACGTAATATGCACGAGCGGGCGGACGCCGAGCCGCTCTTTCACGATCGTGGCGACGGCGGCGTTGCTGATGCGCGGCGTAGCAAGCGAGTTGTCGGCCAACGTCAGCGCGTCGATGCCAGCGTCATGGAGCTCTTTCGCCCCAGCGAGAAACTTGTCAATGCCGAGTTGCTTCGGCGGATCCAGCTCCACAATGACCGAGCGGCGCGTGCGGGCGAGCTCGGGAAGCGGAGTCGGCGCGGGCCGATCGGCTTGCACCGATACAGATGCCGTCGTGCGCCGCTTCACCGTTTTTTCCGTCACCGGCGTCCGGTCGGCGAGCGCCTTTGCCATTGCCTCAATATGTTTCGGCGTCGTGCCGCAGCACCCGCCGATCAAGCGCACCCCTTGATCGCGGAACGCTTTGGCCGCCTCTTCAAAATATTCCGCGTTCGTTTCATAGACAAGCCGGCCGTCGCGGTAATCCGGGAGGCTCGCGTTCGGATACGCCGACAAAAATGCGCGATTGGGCAGGGGCACTTCCTCAAGCGACTGAATCATATAGTGCGGACCAAGCCGGCAGTTGAGCCCGACAACATCGGCCCCGAGCGCCTCCAGGCGGCTAAGGGCGTCCGCGAGCGGCGTGCCGTCTTGCAAAACGCCGACTTCATGGAGCGACACATGGGCGATAATCGGCAAGTCCGTCTCTTTGCGCGCGATGGCAAGCACCGTCTCCAACTCTTCCAAATCGTAATACGTCTCCAGCAGCACACCATCAACCCCTTCGGCAAGCAGCACAAACAGCTGCTCGCGAAACGTCCGTTTCACTTCTTCGAGCGTGACGACGCTTTTGTTTAACGTGCGCAGCCCTCCGATCGTTCCGAGCACGTACGCCCCCCCATTGGCTGCTTGCTTCGCCAGTCTTACAGCGGCGCGATTGATCGCCGGCACCTCGTCTTGCAAGCCGTAGCGCGCGAGTTTCACATAGTTGGCGCCGTATGTATTCGTCTGAATGACATCGGCGCCCGCCGCGATATACGCTTCATGAATATGAATGATTTCGTCTGGATTCGATAGATTCAATTCTTCAAAACAACGGTCGACGCCATGCGAATATAACAGCGTCCCCATCGCTCCGTCGGCGATGAGAATGCGTTGTTTCAACTCATCGAGCAGCCCCACGTTTGATTCCCCCATTTCGTTGTAGTAAAAGAAAAAAGCCTTCTAAGAAGAAGACTTTTCGTTCGCTTCTTCTTATCTTCCAGGCTGTTGCCTGTCTGGATTTAGCACCTTGGCCGCGGCCAGGTTGCTGAGGGTTCACCGGGCCAGTCCCTCCCCCTCTCTTGATAAGAATGTCCGTATGCGGTTGTTTATTTCGTCTTGACTATTACTATATAATTTAATGTATTTTTTGAAATTATTCAATACGGTGAAGCAAGGAAATTTGAAAAAACGATCAATGAGACAGCGGCTTTCCGCATTGCGGGCAAAATTGGAAGCTGTTCTGCGGAATAGTCAGCCGCTTTTTGTTTTTTAGTCGCCGACATGGCGGAAAGCATATTTTTCCGTTGCACTTTCTACTCTCCTATGTTCTAATTAGGAATAGTGAACATCAAGAAGATGGGGGGCTGAAAGTGAACGGAGAAATCATCCGCTTCGAGCGAGTGACGAAGGAATACGACGGCGCAGCCGTACTGGATGATGTCAGTTTTGCGATGGAGCGCGGGAAGTTTTATACGCTGCTTGGCCCGTCAGGGTGCGGGAAGACGACGATTTTGCGGCTGATTGCCGGGTTTATCGAACCGACGGAAGGAACGATTTATTTCCACGGGAAGCCGATTCAAAACGTCCCGCCGAACAAGCGGCAAGTCAACACTGTCTTTCAAGACTATGCGTTGTTTCCTCATCTCGATGTGTTTGAAAACGTGGCATTTGGCTTGCGCGTGAAAAAGATGAAAGAAGCGCACATCCGCCAAAAAGTGAGCGAAGCGCTCCGGTTTGTCAACTTGGACGGCTATGAGCGCCGCCGCATTCAAGAGATGTCCGGCGGTCAGCGCCAGCGCGTCGCGATTGCGCGGGCGATTGTGAATGAGCCAGAAGTGTTGCTCTTGGATGAGCCGCTATCGGCCTTGGATTTGAAGCTGCGCACGGAAATGCAGTACGAACTTCGCGAACTGCAGCGCCGCTTAGGGATTACGTTCATTTTTGTCACGCATGATCAAGAAGAAGCATTGGCGATGTCCGATTACATTTTTGTTCTAAATAAAGGAAAAATTCAGCAGTTTGGGACGCCGAAAGACATTTACGACGAGCCTGTCAATCGATTCGTCGCCGATTTCATTGGCGAATCGAACATTTTGTCAGGGCGCATGATCGATGATTTCCTCGTCGAATTTGCCGGCAAACAGTTTGCGTGTGTTGACCGCGGCTTCGCGCCAAACGAACCGGTCGATGTCGTCATCCGCCCGGAAGATTTGGAGCTCGCGGCGCCGGAAGATGGGCAGATCGTCATCCGCGTCGATTCGCTCTTATTCCGCGGTGTCCATTATGAAATTTGCGGCTATGACGAAAACGGCAACGAATGGCTTGTCCATTCGACGAAAAAGGCCGAAGTCGGGGAAACGGTCGGCCTTCGTTTTGAACCGGAAGCGATTCACGTCATGCGAGTCGAAAAGGAGGATGAGGACGCATGACGGAACGGGCGTGGCGGAACTGGTATTTAATCCCTTATGGCATTTGGCTTGTGCTGTTTGTCGTGGCCCCGATTGTCTTTTTGGTGTATGAATCGTTTTTGGATCTTGACGGCCATTGGACGTTGTCCAACTACAAATCCGTGTGGACGCCCATTTATTTGAAAATGATGGCGTATTCGTTTTGGTATGCGTTTTTAATCACGCTTGTGTCGCTGCTCATCGGCTATCCGACCGCCTATTGGCTGACGAAGACGCGCCACAAGCAGTTATGGCTGTTGTTGCTTATTTTGCCGATGTGGGTGAATTTGCTGCTGAAGGTGTATGCGTTTTTAGGGCTGTTCGGCACATATGGACTGGCCAACGCTTTTTTGCAGGCGATCGGCCTCGGGGCGCGGCAGTTGTTGTTCACCGATTTCAGCTTTGTGTTCGTCTCTGTGTACATTTTTATTCCGTTTATGGTGCTGCCGATTTTCAACGCGCTGGAGGAGCTGCCGCCATCGCTTGTCGATGCCGCTCGCGATTTGGGCGCTTCGGCTTGGACGACGTTCTGCCGCGTCGTCTTTCCGCTCACGCTTGGCGGAGTGAAGGCCGGCTGCCAAGCGGTATTCATCCCGGCGCTGTCGCTGTTTATGATTACACGCCTTGTCGCTGGCAACCGCGTCATTACGCTCGGCACCGCCATTGAGCAGCATTTTCTTGTCACCCAAAACTGGGGGATGGGGGCGACGATCGCCGTTGTGTTAATGATCGCGATGGCGGTCATCGTCGTCCTGACAGGAAGCGGAAGAAAAGAGGGAAGCCGATGAAACGGACGCATTGGTGGGGACGTGTGTACCTGTTAGCCGTGTTTGCCGTGATGTATACGCCGATTGTGTATTTGATGTATTATTCGTTCAACAGCGGCGGGACGATGCACGATTTTCAATCGTTCACGTTTAAATGGTACCGCGACGTGCTGTCCGACGACCGCTTGCTCATCATCGTTTTGAATACAATCGTCATTGCGCTGCTGTCGGCGGCGGTCGCGACGATACTTGGGGTCATCGGGGCGCTCGCCGTTTACTATGTCAAGCGGCAACGGACGAAAAACGCTCTTCTCGCCCTCAACAACGTGCTGATCGTCAGCCCCGATGTCATCATCGGCGCTTCGTTTTTGCTGCTGTTTACAATCGCTGGCATCAAGCTCGGCTTTACGTCCGTGCTGTTGTCTCATATCGCGTTCAGCGTGCCGATTGTCGTGTTGATGGTGCTGCCGAAACTCGAGGAAATGAGCCCGACGCTGATTGATGCGGCTAGAGATTTAGGAGCCAGTCATTGGCAAGTGTTGTCCGGTGTGGTGCTGCCATTTTTGGCTCCGAGCATATGGGCGGGCTTTTTCATGGCGCTCACGTATTCGCTCGATGACTTTGCCGTGACCTTTTTTGTCACGGGAAATGGGTTCTCGACGCTGTCCGTGGAAATTTATTCGCGGGCGCGCCAAGGCATTTCCTTGTCAATCAACGCATTGTCGACGCTTCTGTTTTTATTTACCATGCTGCTCGTCATCGGCTATTACGTGCTCAGCCAAAAAGGCGGCCACTTGTACGGGATAGGGGGGCGAAAGTAGGTGAGACGGCTTGTCCAAGGATTTGCGGCCGTGTTCATCGCCGCGTTCGTCCTGATGTTTGTCACTCATCGGCTGAACGAAGCGGAAGGGTACGGCGGAGGCAAAACGGTGACGGTCTACAACTGGGGCGATTACATTGACCCCGCGCTCGTTCGCGAATTTGAAAAAGAGACAGGGTGGAAAGTGATTTACCAAACGTTTGATTCCAATGAGGCGATGATGGCGAAAATCGCCCAAGGCGGGGCAACGTTTGACGTCGCCGTTCCATCCGATTACGCCATCAGCAAAATGATCGAGGAAAACTTGCTGTTGCCGCTCGATCACGACAAGCTACCGAATTTACAATATATCGAACCGCGGTTCCTCAACTTGCCGTTTGATCCGCACAACCGGTATTCCGTGCCGTATTTTTGGGGGACGGTCGGCATCGTCTACAACCGCGAGATGCTTGGCGGCAAGACCATCACAAGCTGGAACGACTTATGGGAGCCAAGCTTGCGCAATCAAATTTTGCTTGTCGACGGGGCGCGCGAAGTGATGGGGATGGCGTTAAACAGCCTCGGCTATTCCCTCAATGACACGAACAAAGCCCACTTGCAAGAAGCAAAGCGGAAGCTCGATCGGCTCATGCCGAATGTGAAGGCGATTGTCGGCGATGAAATCAAGCTGCTGCTTGCCAATGAAGAAGCAGCCATCGGCGTCGTCTGGTCGGGCGATGCGGCCGAAATCATCGCGGAAAACGACAAGCTCGACTATGTCGTGCCGAAAGAAGGCTCCAACTTATGGTTTGACAACATGGTCATCCCGAAAACAGCGAAAAACATCGAAGGAGCGCACGCGTTCATCAACTTTATGCTCGACCCAAAACACGCGGCGCAAAACGCCGAGTACGTCGGCTACTCGACGCCGAACAAAAAGGCGCTTCGCTATTTGCCAAAAGACATCGCGGGCGATCGGCGCTTTTACCCCGATTTGGATTCAGCAGGGCATCTCGAAGTGTACGAAAACTTAGGAAAACACATGCTCGCCTACTACAACGAACTGTTTTTGCAGTTTAAGATGCAGCAAAAGTGAACAAGCGATGTCCCCTTTACCAACGAAGCGAGCGCCGTCTTCATTCATGAGGACTGGCGCTCGCTTTTTTGGCAGAAGGGCTGAGCGGCTTCTTTTTTCGGGATGGTCAGTGTCTCCCAGCGATCGGCGTTCAGATGTTTGATAATATAGACGATTTGTCTGATATGATATGAATAATGGTGTGCTTACAGGTGGTGCGGTAACGGTAAAAGTGAGAAAGCCGTTGCGATGTACTAAAATGATGTGTCGGTGAATGTAGACGAGATTGTATTGGAACGACATTGAGAAGAACGAACATATCCGGGGTGTTGCGTCCTATAAAGGTCGGACAGTGTCAGGATTTTTGTTTGCAGGCAGTGCTCACCATGTTTGCCAAGTGTGTCATTAATCATAGAGGGATTTTCGTCTTGATCTCTCATTTCTCCTTCTCGTGCAGAAAATCAGGAGGATTTTTCATCCAGATGTCGAATGAGTGCTTAAAACATAAAGTTGTTGAGCAATAAAAAGAAGATGGCCAATAAGGGGGCACGAGGATGAACATTCATAAGTTCGTGATGCCCGAAGTGATTTTTGGCAACGGTTCCATTCATCAAGTAGGGGAAAGTTGTCTAAGGCTTGGTGCGACAAATGTGTTGATTGTCAGCGATCCAGGTGTTGCGGAAGCCGGTTGGCTCGATGTTGTCATTAAGAGTTGCAGACAGGCAGGATTAAAATACGCGACATTTTGTGATGTAACAATAAATCCAAAGGATGAAGAAGTGACAAAAGGCTGTGAAGCATATCTTGAAAATGAATGCGATTCCATCATTGGAATCGGTGGAGGAAGTTCTATTGATGCCGCAAAGGCTGTCGCCATTCTTGCTACAAACGGTGGACAAATTCATGAATATGAGGGAGTGGATAAAATTCAATTTCCCCTTCCTCCTCAAGTGATGGTTCCAACAACAGCAGGATCGGGATCAGAAGTGTCTCAATTTTCTGTTATTGTTGATACAAAAGAGAAAAAAAAGATGACGATCATTTCCCGATCTCTTATTCCTGATATTGCAATCATTGATCCAGAAACATTATCGACAAAAAGCGCTCATTTGACAGCCTCAACAGGATTAGATGTTTTAACGCATGGCATTGAGGCTTATGTAAGCTTAGCAGCTACACCACTTACAGATGTTCAATCTCAAAACGCTATTTCTTTAGTAGGAAAATATTTACGCCCTTCTGTCGCCTCTAAAATCAACCAAGAGGCAAAAGCAAATATGGCAATGGCGAGTTTACAGGCAGGATTGGCTTTTTCCAACGCGATTTTAGGCGCTGTTCATGCCATGTCCCATGCTGTCGGGGGAAGGTATCCTCTTCTTCATGGGGATATAAACTCTATATTGCTTCCGCATGTGATGGAGTTCAATCTGTTGGCGAATCCGAAAAAATTTGCTGATATTGCTTATTTTCTCGGAATTGATACTCGCGGCATGTCCTATATGGAAGCGGGAAGAAAGGCGATTGAGTATGTAAAACGATTGGCAGAGGATATTGGGGTGCCGCAGCGATTATCGGATATAGGAGTGAAACAAGAAGAAATACGGAAAATGAGTTTGGTCGCCTTTCATGACGCATGTATGATCACCAACCCTCGTGATATCACTGTAGAAGAAATTGAAGGAATATTCAGAAAGGCGTGGTAAACAAAATGAATGACCGGCAACAACTCATTAGCCTTTTAACAGGAGTTCAATCTTCGAAAAAAAGTTATTACACAGAATTAAAAAAGATGGTCACAGAGTTAAAAAAGAAAAATATGCAGTTGGAGATTATTAATGATATTACAAAAAGCTTCAATATTGATATATCAATGGATGAAATGATGAAAAATAGTATGGATAAATTGAAAACAATTTTTCCAGTGGAACGAATCAGCTTATCGTTATGTGAAAATCATAAATTAGTGTTAACAAATGTATATCCCGCTCACTCTTTGTATTTTCCTATTGGTTTTGTTTTACCAAAAGAGAGGTCGCTCTATTGGAAAGTCGTACAATCGCTCGAAAAAATTTTTTATCAAATAGAAGAAGACGAAGATTTGTATGTTGAAGCAGCTGTATATAACGCCTTAGGAGTTCGCAGTGTATTATTGATTCCACTTATTAGCAAAGGAAAGGTGATCGGGGTACTGAGTATAGGAAGCAAGGAAAAAGTGGTGTATGATGAAGATGATCTGTCCTTTTTTCAGCAATTTTGCGACCAACTGGCGGTTTGTATTGAAAATGTCCGTCTTTATAATGAGGTACTTACCAGTAAAAAAGAATGGGAAGAGACATTCCGAGCTGTTTCAGAAATGATATTCCTCGTCGACCTAGAAGGGAATATTTTACGGTATAATGATGCAGCTAACGAGTTTTTTCAAGTTGACTTGTATAAAAAAGATATATGTAAATTGTTATCAATTAATCCAAAGGAAAGCCCGATCGTGGAAATTTTAGAAACAAAAAAATCTGTTCATCGGCGTATTCATATCCAGCAGAGGGTATGCGAATTGCGTTCTTATCCCGTCTTGAATGAAAAACAAAATATGTACGCTGTGATTATGTATCTTAATGACATTACTGAAAAATTGCAGATTGAAGCTCAACTTGTTCAATCAGGAAAGTTAGCTGCAATTGGGGAAATGGCTGCTGGAATTGCGCACGAATTGAATAACCCTCTCACCGCTATTCTTGGCAATGCCCAGCTGTTGTTGCGGTCTTTTTCAAAAGATGATCGTATATATAAACTGCTATTTGATATTTATTCATGCGGGAAACGCTGCAAAACCATTATTCAAAATTTATTGACATTTTCAAGACAAGATGAATATAGGTTTGAAGATTGTTCTATAAATGATGCCGTTGAACAAGTATTAGGGTTAATTGGTGATCAAATTTGCAAACAAAATATTAGTATTCAAAAAAGATTAGACGCTTCCATTGAATTGATTGAAGGAAACCTTCAACAGATAAGCCAAGTTATTTTAAATTTATTAATAAACGCTAAAGATGCGCTTGAAGAGATGGATATTCCAGAGAAAATCATTGTCATAGAAACAAAGTCGATCGTTGAAGCCGGAGAACATTGGGTTGTTCTATCGATCCGTGACAACGGAAAAGGAATAGAAGAACAACATTTGCAGGAAATTTTTAATCCATTTTTTACAACGAAGAGGCCAGGTAAGGGAACCGGGCTTGGGCTGTCTGTTAGTTTAGGGATTGCTGAGGCGCACGGTGGAACGATTGAGGTGGTCAGCGAACTTGGTAAAGGAAGTGAGTTTATATTAAAACTTCCAAAAAAGAAATAAGGGGGGAGATGAGTGGGGAATATTTTAGTTATTGATGACGAAAGGGAAGTAGGAACGTTTTTTCAACATTTATTAGAAGGGAAAGGGAACAAGGTCAAGCTTGGATTTAGCGGGAAAGATTTTTTTCAGTTGATTCAACAATACAAGTTTGATCTTGCTTTCATCGATGTGAAACTTCCAGATGCAAACGGTTTAAATTTATTAAAACAGTTAAAACGCTCATATCCTTCTTGCAAAGCGGTTGTAATGACAGGCTATAGCACAATAAAGACAGCAGTTGAAGCGATTAAACATGGGGCAAACGACTATATTGAAAAACCGTTTGACGATATTGAACAGTTAGAACGATTAATCGATGAATTATTAAGTGATGGTCCTCTTTCATCCCAAGATGATATGTATAAGTTGGCTGAGACGCTCGGTTTCATCGTTGGAACAAATAAAGAGATGAATGATTTGCTTAAATTAGCTTATAAAATTGCGAAAAAAAATGTGAATGTGTTGATTGAAGGAGAGACTGGGACTGGAAAAGAAGTGCTCGCTCATTTTATCCACAACGCGAGCATGCGCTATGATCAGCCTTTTATTGGGGTGAATTGTGGCGCTGTTTCGGAAACACTGTTAGAAAGCGAATTGTTCGGACATGAAAAAGGGGCGTTCACAGGAGCGGTAAAAGAAAAAAAGGGGATTTTTGAAATTGCTAACCGTGGCACGTTATTTTTAGATGAAATTGGAGAAGCGTCTCTTGCAACGCAAGTAAAACTGTTAAGAGTGCTGGAAACAGGGGAGTATATTCGCGTCGGGGGTGAAACGATCCGCAAAACGAATACACGCATTATTGCTGCTTCGCATGTCAATCTGGCAAAAGCAGTCGAGGAGAAGACGTTTAGAGAGGATTTATTATACAGATTAGATGTTGTGAAACTTACCATTCCTCCGCTTCGAGAACGGCTCGAAGATCTTCCAATTTTGATTGATTATTTTTTAAAAAAACTAAATACACCTCTATCGTTTTCAGAGGACTGTATTTCCCAGATGAAACAGTATCATTGGCCGGGGAATGTGAGAGAATTGTTTAATGTTGTTAAAAGGGCGGTAACTTTAGCGGAAGGAGAAACAGAGGTGATCACCCTTGACTATTTGCCGGAGAAGCTTAAGATTCCGTTGCATTTAGGGCAAGTATCGAATAGCGTGCGAAGTCCAAAAGATGGAGTAGAAGACTTAGAAGCTTATTTGCAAGAATGGATGAATGGTGTGCTAGCACTATGGAGAAACAGTGATCGGTTAGATCTTGAACATGTATTATCTTCAGTGAAAGAACTAGAAACGAAAATCGGCCGATCTTTTGTACTGAAAATGTTAAAAGAAACGTTAGGAAATCGTAAAGAAGCAGCAGAACGGTTAAATATCACCGTACGAACATTAAGATATTTATTAAAAGAAAAAGGAGCTGATCCAAAAGCGTAAATGGCTTTCGGATCAGCTTTTTGTTGCTTGATTGATCAGAAAAATCCTAATGGTTTTGGATTGTAGCTAACGAGTAAATTTTTCGTTTGTTGATAGTGCGCTAACATCATATGATGGGTTTCACGACCGATCCCAGATTGTTTATATCCTCCAAAAGCAGCATGGGCCGGATAAGCATGATAGCAATTTGTCCAAACTCTTCCTGCCTGAATGCCTCTTCCGAAACGATAAGCCAAGTTGATGTTTCTCGTCCATACCCCGGCGCCAAGGCCGTACAACGTATCATTAGCAATCTCCAAAGCCTCCTGTTCATCTTTAAACGTTGTTACTGAGACTACTGGACCGAAAATTTCTTCTTGGAAAATGCGCATTTTATTATGTCCTTTAAATACGGTTGGCTTGATATAATACCCGTTTTCGAATCCAGGGATTATGTTTTTTTCGCCGCCGATTAGGCATTCGGCGCCCTCTTGTTTTCCAATATCAATGTATGCAAGAATTTTTTCCATTTGTTCTGCTGAAGCTTGCGCTCCCATCATTGTGCTTGTATCAAGCGGATTTCCTGTTCGAATCTTTTTCACGCGTTCAAGAGCGCGCTCCATAAATTCGTCATAAATGGACTCATGGATGAGAGCACGAGAAGGGCACGTACAAACCTCGCCTTGGTTTAAAGCGAACATGACAAATCCTTCAATCGCTTTATCTAAAAAGTCATCGTCTTTTTCCATTACATCAGGAAAGAAGATGTTTGGGGATTTGCCTCCCAATTCCAGTGTAACAGGAATAATATTTTGTGAAGCGTATTGCATAATCAGCCGCCCTGTCGTTGTTTCACCGGTAAACGCGATTTTGGCGATACGTGAACTAGAAGCTAATGGTTTGCCAGCTTCTAATCCGAACCCATTGACAACGTTGAGCACTCCAGGAGGCAACAGATCGCCAATCAGCTCCATAAGCACCATAATCGATGCCGGAGTTTGTTCAGCTGGTTTTAGCACAATGCAGTTTCCGGCAGCAAGCGCAGGAGCAATTTTCCATGCTGCCATCAATAATGGAAAATTCCATGGGATAATTTGCCCGACAACGCCGAGTGGTTCATAAAAATGGTACGCGATCGTATCGTCATCAATTTGGCTGATTGTTCCTTCTTGGGAGCGTATGGCTCCAGCGAAATAACGAAAATGATCGATGGCTAGGGGTAGGTCGGCGTTTAACGTTTCACGGATCGGTTTGCCGTTATCCCATGTTTCGGCAACCGCTAACATTTCCAAGTTTTCTTCCATGCGATCAGCGATTTTATTTAAAATCAACGCTCTGTCAGCCGGGGATGTTTTTCCCCAAGCTTCTTTTGCTGCGTGCGCGGCATCTAATGCCAGTTCAATATCCTCAGCCTGCGAGCGTGCTGCTTCACAAAATACTTCTCCTGTTATGGGCGTGATATTTTTGAAATATTGGCCTGAAATAGGCGGCACCCATTCTCCGTTAATATAGTTATCGTATCTTGCTTTGAATTGAACTTTTGCGTCTCTTTCGCCTGGTTTGCTGTAAATCATTTGCATCCTCCTTGTGTAATAAAGATGTTTAAATTAAGCTATTTTCCTTCAGATATGCTCTTAGGGGAAGGGGAATCTTCCCCTAAGAGTTTGACATAATCGGATAGCACTTTTCGTAATACTAGAAAGCAGGTGGATTTATTAGGCACTGGTGGTTGAACCGGTTGATTTCTCAAAATGAGAAACTTTATGATATCGATCTGTGCCTAAACTAAAAACAGGAAATGCCAAAAATTTCCATTTTTCTCCGTTCCCCTAGAAGGCCGGTGATGTAGTGAAACATCACAGAAAACGGACTCTCTTCTCAAATGGAGAAGACTTGTCAAATCAATGCTTCTCTGTCAGCTGAAAACAAGGGTTTCAGCGGAATCGGCCGTTTTTCATCAGCCTTCTAGAAAATTTAGGATTGTTCTTCTGCCGCTTTGTGTTACATTGTTAAAACAATGCGGCCATTGATTTGGCCTTTTTCCATCCGTTCAAATACTTCGTTAATTTTTTCTAATGGTACCGCTTCCACAATGGGGCGAACTTTTCCGCGTGCGGCGAAATCTAAAGCTTCTTGCATATCTTTTCGTGTACCGACGATCGAACCTTTTATTGTAACGCCATTTAATACAGTGTCAAAAATAGGGATCGGTAGTTCATCGTGAGGCAGTCCAACGATGACAAGGCAACCACCGCGTCGAACGGATTGATAGGCTTGTTCGAAAGCTTTTTTCGTTACAGCAACGCTAATAGCTGCATGCACTCCGCCTACTTTTTCACGAATTGTTGCTACGGGGTCTTCACGCAGGCCATTGATTGTAATATCAGCTCCTAACTTTGCTGCAAGCTCTGCCTTTTCATCACTGATATCAACAGCAACGACATTTAATCCCATTGCTTTGGCATATTGAAGAGCAATATGGCCCAATCCCCCGATTCCATAAATAGCGACCCATTCACCAGGCTTGGCATTTGAAACTTTTAATGCTTTATACGTTGTGACTCCAGCACAAAGAATAGGAGCAACTTGTACAGGATCGAGATTTTTAGGAATTCGTGCGACATAATCGGCCGGGGCTTTGCAATATTCTGCATAACTGCCATCGACAGAGTACCCACCATTTAATTGATGTGGACAAAGTGTTTCTTGACCGCTTAAACAATATTCACATTCACCGCATGCCGAGTATAACCATGGAATGCCAACACGATCGCCAATTTTGATTGATTTCACTCCCTCGCCGACCTCAACAACGATTCCTACTCCTTCATGACCAGGAATAAGCGGAAGTTTCGGTTTTACTGGCCAATCTCCATGGGCCGCATGCAAATCGGTATGGCAGACGCCACAAGCTTCAATTTTCACAAGCACTTCGCCATACCCTAGTTTTGGTTTCTCCACTTCTTCAATTTGAAGTTTTTGTTTGAATTTGTGAACAACGGCGGCTTTCATTCTCACCATCTCCTTTATAAAGTTTTTTTGTTTCACCTGCTATGAAACGCAAAAATCGTGCCAAGCAATAGTGACGGGGAAAAGGGACCGGTGGTAAAGTGAAAGAACTTTTCAAGCAAGCAAGTTTCTGAGTTTGAAAAGCAATACGGCCGCCGTCTTCTTTAGGATTTGCGAATAAGCGGTTGAGAAGAAATAAATGTGTTTCGCCAGCGCCTAAAGAGATTTTATAGGGGAAATGTGCCAAGATTTCGTCCATTTTCTCCGAATGTTCGGCAAGTTTGTTCAAAAAATTGTCATATTTTGATGAGAAAGTTTTCACAAAGTCTTGATGACTTGTTTCTTTGTTGCAGAACAATATTGTAGGTTAGGATATGAAACATGGCGGCTGCTTTATATGTGAAAAAAGAAAGTAATGTTGCTCAAATAAGGTAAATTGTATAAAAAGGAAAAACGTTATTTTGATTTTCTTTATTATGAACATATTTCTTTGTCAAGTGCATTTTGTGATGAAGAGCCAATATTAAAAAGGAAGAGGAGGAATGGAAAGAGAAGAATAGAAGAAATATCACCTTACCTTGATGAAAGGGGCTGTAAACATGCATAAACATTTGCCGATGGAAGAGGAAGTGATGGATTTACTCATTGGCGGTTTTTCCGTCGTGATGTTGATCGCCATCATGACGGTCGTTTCCCTTTGGAGGAAGAATCGGACGCGTCGTTTGGCATTCTATTGGATTTTTGCTCATTTTCTGCTGCTCTCTATTGCCGCTTACTTTGCGTTTAGAGCCATTTCCTTTGATCTTACCCATCCGCAGGCATCCGAAGAAATCTCCCTTCTTCTCGGCAAGGCGGGGTTGGCGTGGGGAGCAGGGATGGTTTGTTTGCTGGCCGGCATTGTGAAACTTTCCAGACGATGACCATGATTTAGATCGGTATGATTGTAGAGAAACGCCAAGCTGCAAAAAAAAAGCCATCCGCCTTTATCGACTGACGGTTCTGAGGGGTGGATGGCGTTTGCAAGATGATTCCAATAAGGAGTTGCCTATGTTGTTTTTCGATTTCTTGGTATGGTCAATGTTTTCCAATTGTTTGCGTTCAGCTGTTTCGCGATATAGACGATTTGCCCGATATGATACGAATAATGGTACATTTGCCGCTCAATGGCTTCGATGACGGAATGGGGTTCGCCGCGGATCGTGACCGTCCGCAACAAATCCGTTTCTTGCAGTTCGTTCAGCGTCTGAAAGAAAGCAGACCACCCCTTTTCCCAGCAATCCATGACTTCTTTGCGCGTATGGAAGTCGTTGATAAACTCATCATCGCGGTTTCGGTCCGGTTTTTCCCCATCCGACGACAAAAAGTCTGTCCAGCGCGACACCATATTTCCGCTCATATGTTTGACAATGATGGCGATGCTGTTGGCTTCCTCATGAAAGCAATGGAACAGCTGTTCCTCGGAACATTGGTCCATAGCCCGTTCGGCGGTCTTTTTCATGTCAAGAAAGCGTGCGCGCACCACTCGCAAATATTCTTGGCCGATGTTCATTCACACACCTCCGTCAAAGAAATGACATCTCTTTTATTCGCCGTCGATGCTGTGATTTCTTTCTATGTGACGGCAAAAAAAAAAGCGACGCCTTGGACGGACATGACTATGGGTCATGTTTTCGAAGCAGGCGAGTGAATAATCAGATTATAGCGGCACTCTTCTTTGCCAGTGTTGATAAATTGATGTTCGCAGGCGGCGTCGGAATAAAGAGAGCTCTCTTCGCGCAAGATGTCCGTGTTATGAAAACTCCTTTGCTTTCCCTGAGTGCGGAGGATTCATTCGGCATGGTCGCGAAAACATCCTCTCGATTTTCGCCGAAAGGGTGCGAAAAGTGAGGGATAACGTCCGATCTTTTATACGTAGCTTCCGATTTTTCCGTTTTTTCTCGCCCAATGCCATTGTTGCTTCAAGACCAATGAGCCCATGGCCAGCCATAATAGCGAGATCCCGAGAGCAGGAAAGAATACGGGCCATCCTTCATTCACTCCTTGCACGGCCCAAGAAAGAGGAGAAAAGCAGTTGAGAATATGAAACGCTGTCGGCAATACATTCGAAGATAGAAAAAATCCTGAGAAGATCAATAAATAATAAAGCAGCACCTCGGTAACCGCTCCCACTTGCTTTAAGCGAAGGGACAGCCCTAAAATCAACACGCCGATTCCCGTCATCCCGATGAGGCTGACGCCGCCAAATACGACGATCTCCGTTATCATGGATCCGATTCCCGAGAGAATTTCGGAAAATCCGATCATCAAAGCCGCACAAACGAAAAAGAGCGTCACCCACATGGACGATAACGCGATTTCAGCGATCACTACGCCGATCAAAATTTTCCATGGAGCAGTCTTGGTGGAAAGCACTTGCTCGGCGGTGCCGAGATATGCTTCTTCGATCACCGTGTTGCCGAGCTTCGAGATCAAATGAGCACTTAAGTACCAAAGGCTGAAACCGAATAGTTTGACCGTCGCTTCTTTTCCGGTCTGTATCGGGCTTGCGTACAGCGTGCCGAGAAAAAAGACAAATTTAATGATCAGCCCAACGGTAAAATCGAACCAATACCGACGATACTCTGCCCTTTTTTTCAAAAAGGACGCCCATACGACATTCAAAATTTGGGGGAACAACCGACTCACCTCCTTAGACGGATAGGTTGGAACGAACAGCGGCCAAAAAATGAGTTTCAAGGTCGGCTGGAGTTGAAAAATGTTCTTTCGTGCCGCTCCAAACGATTTTTCCGTCTTGGATAAAGACAAACTTATTTCCAACGGCGTGGGCAAAAGGAATGTCGTGGGTGGTGATGAGAACGGCTTTCCACCATTGGCTTTCTTCCATTAACATGGTTCGGATATGATGCTGCGACTCCACATCAAGGCCAAGAGTCGGCTCATCAAGGAACAAAAACGGCGCTCCTTTCATTAAGGCGATCGCAAATGCCAGTTTTTGTTTCATCCCGCGTGAAAGGGTTTGGGTAAGACGCTCAGCGTATGGGGTTAGATTCAACACGGCCATCATTCGTTCGGCTCTTCGTTTTGCTTCAGCACGACTCCATTTGTTCAGCAAGCCGAAGTATATGAGATTTTCCAAAACAGTTAAATAGGAATAGGAGTTGTCAGCTTCTTCAAATACAACCGCAATCGACTCGCGCGCTTCATCTGGATGGCGGACAACATCCATTCCATTTACATAGATGCTGCCGCTGTCTGGTGCGGTAAGCCCGATGATGCACCTTATTAAAGTAGTTTTTCCGGCTCCATTCGGCCCTAACAGAATAAGCCGATCCCCTTCAACCAGTTCGAGAGAGACATCATGTAATACTTGGCGGTTTGGCGGATAGATTTTGTTTACGTCTTGCACGGCAATCATTTTTTCTACCCTTTCAATTTAGTAAGCTAGGGTGGTGCCCTATAGCCCAAGCGCATTGAGCAGATAAAGCGGTGGTAATAGCCAGGCCTTTCGTTGGTCTATGATTTTTTCCACCCATATTCTCTTTCTCCTTTCTTTTCCTAATTTAATTGCATTATACAAAAAAAAAGAAAAAAGTAAATATTTAAAATTAAGGATCTTCACCAAAAGTTGTACTTGATTTTTTTCTGAACATACTCTATTTACGCTTGTAAGGGAAAATCAACAAATCAGTGATTTTTTCAAATCTTTATGCAGGAAGCTGTATTGCTTGTCAAGTACATGTTGTGGTGAAGAGCCAAAATTAACGTGATATTAGAAATCGATCAAAAATACACGCTAAGACAGGGATTCCATGAGCCTGTGTAAAAAGAGATCGTTTTCCGTGAAGTCATCGTCAACACCATGCTTTTTTGAGCAGTTGGACTCCAAGCTCAATATCCTCGAGCGACAAGCCGCTAAAACCGATCTTGATCATGGGTTGGTCCGGCTGTTGGTTCACAAAATAGCGCGAAGTGGGATACACTTTTACCCCACACGATAGGGCGCGCTGAAGCAACTGTTCTTCTGTACAATCCGACTGAACTTTGATTAACACGTATAAACCGGACTGTTCGCCAATAATGGAGATCATATCCCCAAATGCTTTTCGCAGCAGTGATGTTAAGTGCTCCATTTTTCGTCTATACACGAGGCGCATGCGTTTAATATGGCGGCTCCACTCCCCTTCTTCCATAAATTTGGCCATCGCCAATTGGCTAAGGATGGACGCGGTGCTCTCGAAAAGGCGAAACCGCTGCTGATAACGGTCCAAAAGCGACGGCGGCAACACCATGTAACTTAAGCGAATCCCAGGCAGAAACGATTTTGAGAAATTGCCCAGATAAATGACTCTTGACGAATCAATGGAGGCAAGAGCCGGAAACGGTTTTTGCGTATAGCGAAATTCGCTGTCATAATCATCCTCAATAATATAGCCATTCACCTCGTTGGCCCATTGGATGAGCAGGAATCGCTGCTGGATCGGCATGCTGACTCCCATGGGACTTTGGTGTGAAGGGGTCACATAGATGAGCCGCGATGACATCTCCCTCAGTGACGAAAGTTCCACGCTCGTTTCGGAAACGGGCACTGTCTCCAATCGGAAGTGATGAAACTGAAACGCTTCCCTAGCACCATCGTAGCCGGGATCCTCGACGATGATGCTCCGGAATTCCTCTTTAAGAATATGACCGAGAGAGAGGAGCATTTGTTGAGTGCTGCTCCCGATGATAATGGCATTTGGCTCTGCATTTACTCCACGGGATTCCAAAAGGTAGACAGAGATTTGTTCGCGCAAACATAATTCCCCGAACGGGTCTCCATAGCGAAAGCAGTGTGCTGAAGTAAAGACTTGATTCGAAATTCGTCTCCATGCTTTAAGAGGGAAATGAGCAGCATCGACTGCATCAGCACGAAAATCGACAACAACAGTCGATGTCGGTTTATTTTTCGATTGGCGCAAGGAAACCTGGATTTTTGGAATGAAAAGTGGTTCCACCTCATTGACAAAATACCCTTTTCGTTTTTCCGCACGAATATATCCTTCAGCAACAAGCTGTTCGTAGGCCATTAAGGTGGTGTTGCGGCTCACATTCAACGATTCAGCAAGTTGACGGATCGAGGGAAGTGGTTCATTCGCCTGGATGTCGCCTTGTTCAATCATCGATTTTAACTTTTCGTAGATTTGTTTGTATTTAGGCAAGCGGTCATGTAGAGCAAAAATGATCGTTTTCATGTCCATCCCTCTGACATGTTTATTTTTTTGTTATTGTCCCTTTTTCTATGTCAAATTTAGTTATATGATACATCGTAAAGATTCGATTGTTAAGTTGGAAAAAGTGAAGGGGGGATTTAATGTATATTCCGAAGGATTTTGCCATCAACGATGTGGATGTCGCCTATCAAGTAATTAAGGAGAACAGTTTTGCCACCTTGGTGTCTGTGCATCAAAGGGAGTTGTTTGCCACCCATTTGCCGCTGTTGCTCAATCGGGAGAAAACGTGTTTGTACGGCCATTTTGCCCGTTCGAATCCGCAATGGAACGACATTCAACATCAGACGGTCTTGGCGATTTTCCACGGTCCACATTGTTACATTTCTCCTTCTTGGTATGAAACGAACCAGGCGGTGCCAACATGGAATTATGTGGCCGTCCATGTGTATGGGAACGTGGAGTTGATCGACGATGAAGAAGAAATCATGCAGTCGCTGCACGATATGGTAGAAAAATACGAAGCACCGGGCAGCCGTTACCAGCTGTCAGAGGTCGATGCTAAGTTGCTTTCCAAGATGAGAAGCGGAATTCAAGCTTTTAAAATCCATATCGAGCGAATAGAGGGAAAAGCCAAATTAAGTCAAAACCATTCTGTACATCGGCAAGAGAGGATCATCAAGCAGCTCGAGCAAATGCCATTTGAAAACGAAAAGCGAATCGCTTTCCTGATGAAAAAGCAACAGCAGTGAAATAGAAAATGAAGGAGTGAGATGTGATGGATCTTGCGGCGATCGGTGTGTTTATAGTGGCAGCCACGGCGCTACTCATCGTCCCCGGACCGGCAGTATTGTACATCATGGCTAGGAGCATGAGCCAAGGAACGAAAGCAGGGGTTGTATCGGTGCTCGGCGTAGCTTTTGGGGGCGATATTTGTTGTTCTCGCCTTGCTGAATGACAGCTTGTATGCCATGTTGGCCGCGGGCATCCGCAAACGGCTGGCTGCCAAGAAAGGAAGTATGAAGGTGATGAACCGGGTGGCGGGCTGTTGTTATATCTTGTTAGGACTATTCTCCGCCTTGGCGAACCCTTCGAAACCGTAAGGAAATGGAGGAGTGAATGATGACACGTTTTGTTGTTGAAGACGATGTTTGGGCCATATTTCCCCATGCCAAAATCGGTGTGGTCGTTGCCCAAGGGATTGACAACAGCATCAAGAATGCCAGTGTTTACGAACAAATGCTGCGGGAGGCGGAGAAAGAGGCGCGGAAATTCCTGGAGTTTGAAGAATTGAGCCGCAACCCCGTCATCGTTGTTTGGCGAGAGGCGTTTCACTAAACAAGAAAAGCGGATGGAGGTTTTCCCCATCCGCTTAGCGGTAGTTCACAAACTGCACGTCAATCGGCAAATCCGCTTCGCGAATGGCGGCGATCACCTTTTGCAAGTCGTCTTTGCTTTTGCCGCTGACGCGGATTTGGTCATCTTGCACTTGGCTTTTCACTTTCAAGCCGGTGTTCTTGATGATCGTGGTGATTTTTTTCGCGTTTTCTTTGTCGATCCCTTGGACGAGCTTGGCGCGCTGGCGCACTGTGCCGCCTGCGGCCGGCTCGATTTTGCCGTATTGGATGTTTTTCGTCGCCACTCCGCGTTTAATGAGCTTGCCGATGAGCACGTCTTTCAGCTGCTCAAGCTTAAACTCGTCGTCGGAGATGAGAACGAGCTCGTCTTTCTCGAGCGAAATGTCGCTTTTGCTTCCTTTGAAGTCATAGCGCGTCTTGATTTCTTTCATGGCGATGTTGATGGCGTTCGCCACTTCCGACAAATCGACTTTGGATACGATATCGAACGAACTTTCTTTTGACATACGTGACCTCCCGGGCGTGTGATGTACTTTCATTATAGAAAATGATGGGTGGGAAGGCAACAATAAGCAAGGAAGAAGACAGGCTCCCTTCCCTTTCAGCAGAAGTTCGAAACAGCGAGCGGTTTTACTTATGTGTCAGATGAGGCGGTATATCTGAGTTATGGTCTTTTTCGCTATAAAAATCAATGTAATAATTTTTCTCCTTGCTTAATAAATATGATGACAACAGAGCCGATCGGTTCAGCATTGGGCATGTCCTGTATACAGTCGACGAAAATGAAGGTGGTTAATGTTGAAACAGCAAATAGTGAAAAAAGAAACGTTGAAAAAGCAAGTGTATGAATATTTACGTGAGGAAATTATTACAGGAGGATTTGCCCCAGGGGAAAGACTCGTAGAGGAAAAAATAGCGAAACAAATTCAGGTAAGCCGAAGTCCTATTCGCGAAGCGATCTGCATGCTCGAAAAAGAGGGACTTGTCACAGTGAATAAAGGGGGAGGGGTGGCGGTATTCAGCCCGGACATTGAAAACTTCCAGTATCTTTATGAATGCAGGGTGGTGCTTGAACCACTTGCCGCCTACTATGCCGCACAGAGAATAACGAAAAACCAAATTGAAGATCTCAGGAGGCAGCTCATTGGCATAGATGCACAACCGTTGGGGTTAAAAGAAATTCTCGAGATGAATACAAAATTCCATGAGGGGATCGTAGAAGCTAGTCGAAATCCGTTTTTAATTAGGATGATCGAACAAATTCGCGGCATAAACAGTTTGTACAGAATTGCTATCTTAAAACAAAATATGTTGCGGATGAAATCAGCCATTCAAGAACATATTCAAATATTCGAAGCCATTGAAAGAGGAGATGCAGACAAAGCAAGGGAATGCATGGAAAAGATCCATGAGCAATTTTTGCTCTCCACCCGGGCATGAAAATCCCCCTTTTCTTCCCATAATGAAGAATAGGCGCAAACAGTTCAACAGGACGT
>NZ_PIJG01000070.1:0-11509 GCF_002809955.1 Geobacillus sp. Manikaran-105 | reverse complement strand
GACACGCCTCAAAGAATAAGGATTGCTTGAAGCAGTCAAACTTCTTTGGAAGCCCCCACTTCAAATTTTCGCTAGAAAATTAAGTGGGGGTAGTTCACAGGCCAAGAAGATATGGTCAAGAGCGTCATTCAAGATCCTTGTTTTATATTGCCAAATAATCCGGACGATCAGCATGATACAAGACAAAAATATATAGATCTTGTGCAATTGCCTAAGTTTAAGTCGCTAAAGGCATTGGTCGTTATTGTCGACCATGAAGATGAAGCGTATGGTGACGTTGTTACCGTCATCGCCAAAAGCAGGTTAAACCAAGAGACAGGAGGTGCGATTTATGTTCGTCCAAAATTTACAGGAAAACGTTAAATACTCCTATGACTATGATCACGATGTTCTTTATATTTATTTGGGCGAACCAAAAGTGTCGTACGATGACGAAGCAGCTCCTGGTGTGTTTATCCGGTTTTCTGAAGAGGATGAGGTCATTACTGGCATTGTGATTATGGACTACAAGAAGCGGGATATTGAGCGTATAAAGAAGTTGATACCGGTGAATATTAATTTTCATATGATTAACGAACAAATCCATTAGTTTTGGCCGATTTTGCCTCTGGAATGGATTCCACTATATTATCCTTCGCTACGTTAATGCGGCTGGGGCGCACGAGCCGGGGGCAAAGCGGTTTTATTTTCTAGAGCTTAAGTGCACTGGATGGGAGCCGTATTTGACATAAACATTAGGACTTGATTTTATGCGAATATTTTCGTTATTTTTTGTATATTATGCAAAGGTTGCAAAATATGAGGTGCAACATTTGATTGAACAATTGAAACAAACGCGCATTATCTCCTCCTGAATGGGGGGCAGGGCTGATGTTTGATGCAAAACGAACACAACCGTTCTGCGCAGCCGCGGAACTTCAGGGCATAAAAAAGATGGCTTGTCAGTTTCGAACATTCGCTTTTCTAGTGAAGGGTATAGAGAACGAAACAGCGGAGGAAAAAAGGTTTTTCCAAGGGATCTCCCCCTTCCCCGTGATGCGGGTGGGAGGGGGATCAAATGTATTTGATCATCGCCGTTTCATCGCAACAGTCCAGTTTCGGGCAGTTTACGCAATCAATCCACACTTTTTCCGGCAGTGTTGATTTGTCCACGATCTCAAACCCGCATTTTCGAAAAAACTCGACTTGGTACGTGAAGGAGATTAACCGCTTCACCCCGAGTCTGGCTGCTTCGTTCGCAATATGTTCAACGAGCAGGCGGCCGATTCCTTTCCCCATATGGTCAGGAGATACGACGAGCGAACGCACTTCCCCGAGATCGTGCCCTAGGATATGCAGCCCGGCGGTGCCGACGATTTGGCTGTTCTCCCTGGCGACATACATGCATTGCAAGTGCTGGTAGATGGACAGCAGCGAGCGGGGCAACACCAATCCTTTTTCCGCATAGTGTTGGATGAGCGCGTGCATGTCTTTGACATCGCTCGTGACGGCATGGTCGATTTGCATTTGGATCCCTCGCGATCAATCGTCATTGTATATTTATAAATATACAATATTTTGTTTTTATATTCAACCACAGATTTTCGTTGGCTGGGGGATGTTTCTGTCAAACGCTGCGCGGCAGGAGGAAAAAGAATGCCATTGTCGAAAGAATAAAGTGTTTTTTGGAAAGCAACAGGAATATGCATTGGATGATGGCATATTGGTCGATTGAATCGTATGGAAGTGTAGGGTTTTTCATGAAACGAGGGGGAAGGATATGAGCACGATTACCACGTTTGACAGTACGGTCGAAAGTTTGCTTGATTTGCTTGAAAGCATTCAGGAATGTCGAACACAGCTTCCTGATTTTCAGAGAGGCTGGGTTTGGGATGACGAGCGGATTCGGAATTTGTTGATCAGTGTTTCTCTCTCTTATCCGATCGGTGCGGTGATGATGCTCCAGACGGGAAATCCGAATGTCCGTTTTGCCTCAAGGCCGATCGAAGGGGTCGATAACGTGAACCAAGTGGAACCGGAACGGCTGATTCTTGACGGTCAACAGCGGCTGACGGCGTTGTTTCAATCATTGAAATTGAAAGCGCCTGTAGCGACAAGAGACAAGAGAGACAAGGCAATCAAACGGTTCTACTATATTGACATTGACAAAATGTTAGATCCGAACGTCGACCGAGAAGAGACGATCGTCAGTGTTCCGGAAGACCGGATCATTCGCGGACCGGGAGGGAGGGTTGTTCTTGATTGTTCTGACTTGGAGAAAGAATGCGAAGCGGGAATGCTTCCGGTGAATTTGCTTTTCGATCCTGCGGGGTTGTTGGCGTGGCAGACGCGCTATTTTTCGGATTCAACGAAAATTGCGGAACGGTCATTGAAGTGGCAAAAGTTGATGACGGACGTATTTCCCCGTTTTCAGCAATATCAAGTGCCTGTTATTATGCTTCGGAAGCCGACTCCGAAAGAGGCGGTTTGCCAAGTTTTTGAGAATGTAAACACGGGGGGCGTCTCTCTGACCGTCTTCGAGCTTCTTACCGCCACATTTGCGGCGGAAGATTTCAAGCTGAGGGATGATTGGGAAGAGAAGGAAGCAAAATTAAAGAGATCTGGAGAAATTTACAACAAAGTGTTGGCCGATATCAGCAGCACCGACTTCCTGCAGGCAGTTGCGTTGTTGGCCACGTACAATCGACGAAAAGCGGGGGACGGCGTGGCGGTCAGCTGCAAGCGGCGCGACATCTTGCAGTTGACGTTGGCGGATTACCAAAGATGGGCGGATCGGGTGACGGAAGGGTTTATTCAGGCGGCTCAATTTTTGCATGAGCAACATGTGTTTTCCGCGCGCGACTTGCCGTACGGCACCCAGTTGATCCCGCTGGCGGCCATTTTTGTCGAGCTGGGAAAAGAGGCGCACAATGTTTGTGTCCGTGACCGAATCGCCCGTTGGTATTGGTGCGGTGTATTGGGTGAATTGTATGGAGGAGCGACGGAGACGCGGATTGCCCGTGACGTGGTGGAAGTCGTCGAATGGATTCGCGGCGGTGCGGAGCCGACGACGGTGCGGGATGCCCATTTCGCCGCTGATCGCCTCTTCACGCTGCGCACGCGAAACAGCGCCGCTTATAAAGGGTTGCACGCATTGCTCATGAGGGAAGGGGCGCGGGATTTCTTATCTGGGGTGCCGATCGATATTCAGACGTATTACGGCGAATCGATTGATATTCACCATATTTTCCCTCGTGACTATTGCGAAAAACGGGGGATTGAGAAAGCGAAGTACGATTGCATTATGAATAAAACCCCATTGTCCTATAAAACGAATCGGATGATTGGCCGTGATGCTCCAAGTGTATATTTGAAGAAACTAGAGGAGAGGAAAGGCGTTTCGGCAGCGGTGTTGGATGACATCCTGCAAACGCATGTCATTGATGTGGCATCGATAAGAGCGGATGATTTTGACCAGTTTTTTGAAAAAAGAAGGCTGGCTCTGCTTGCGATGATCGAGCGGGTGATGGGTAAGAAAGTGGAGTGAGCGGGACGGGAGGATGTTGTAGGGGAGAGGTTTTGGTTTATATTTCAAGTTTCAAGGAAAAGGAACAAATGCCTTGGAACGACGTATTCGCAGGGAGATCAAAGGGGGAAAACTTGGTGGAAAAACAGGAACAGATACATTGGCTGCTGGACAGCAGACAAATGGAAATAGAATATTTATGAATTGGAAAAACTGGCGGTGCAACTGGCCGATATGCGAAGTTCGTTTGGATCGGAAGCTGTGCAGGGGTAGGGGGACGGAAAAAGGCACTTGTTATCGTTGGGGAGAGGGCATGAACCAACGGCTGTTTGCGGAGGAAATGTGGAAGTCGTTGCTGGATAAGCTGTACGAAGGAAAAATGGTATCGACGTTCAAAGGGAAGGAAGCGTTTCGCGTTGTTTCGTTTTCCGATGAGGGGGTTATTGTGCGATTGAGTTCGAAGGAGAAGGATGTGTTTCTAAGCAAGAAGGCGATGGTCAATGTGATTGAGAAGCTCATCGCCCATGAAGATGGCGTGCGGAAAAAAATGGTGGACCCGGAATTCCGTCTAAAGTTAGGGCTGTTTTTGCTTCACCCGTGGACGGAGAAAGTGGTGCGCCAGGAGGAGGGGAAACGCCGTCCGTATTTGTTGTTAACGGATGAAGCCCGTCAGCGATTGGCAAGCGGCGAGTAGAGGGATTGACACACTGGGAAGTGCGCTCGCTTTGGCGGCCAAAGGCCAAGGGAAAAGTCCGACTGTTGCTTGTTCCACACGCCAAGAGCCATAGGGAAAAGACCAGTGATAAGAGCCGCGCGGTTGCGGCTCTTTTGTGCTGCCTATTTGTCCATTTCCTTTGCAAGGTCGGCGACTTCGGCGACGGTCAGGCCGGTTCGTTTGGCGATCTCGTGAATGGGAAGAACATCAAGCAAATTTTTGGCGATTTCGATGGCCTTCCGTTTTTCCGTTTGCTTGATCGCCTGCTCCTTTTCTTGCATGACTCTTTGCACTGCTTGTTCTTTTTCTTGTATCACTCTTTGCACTGCTTGTTCTTTTTCTTGTATCGCTCTTTGCACTGCTTGTTCTTTTTCCTGCATCACTTTCTTCAACATTTCTTCTTTTTCTTGTTCAAGTTCTTCGACTAACAGGCGAAACACTTTGTTCATTTTGATCCACTCCTTTACTTTTTCGGCGTATGACCGGTCGATGAATTTGTCTGTAGCGGTCAGAACGCCAGCGATGATGTGCAGCTGTTTCGGTTCGTCGCCGATCGCTTTCGCCAGCTCGATCGTTTTTTCGATCATCGTTTGCCGGTCGAAGCGGGTGTGCATGAGCGGCACGAGGATGAGTTTCATCGTTTCTTCCGGAGTGAGCGGTTCGCCGTTGTGGACTTTTTCTTCAATGGCATGGAAAATCGCATCGCCGTTGAATTCGCCAAGCAACACCGCTTTGGATGAAAGAAACACATCGCCGGCGTCAAGCTGTTCGCGGGCGCTCGTGACATCGCTTGTGTAGATCACAACGATGCGAATCGGGCGTATTCGTTTTTCCTGTTGATAGTATGTGTGAAGGATGCGGCAGGCATAATCAAGATACTTTAAATGGTTGTCGAGAAATCGTTCATTGCTTTCGTACTCCAGAAGCAAAATGGAATCGTCTTCGAGAAGAAACACGGTGTCGGCGCGCCGTTCATCCGCCCGTACAGACGGAAATTCGTTTGGAAGCAGTGCTTTGATCCGTGGGAGTCCGTGAAGTCCGTATACATCGAGGGCTTGGTTTTGGTACAATGCGCTCAGCGACTTGAACAAAATGTCTTTGGCGTGATGCGAGATCCCGCCTGGCATCGTCTTCACTCCATTCGCTTTTGACCTAATTATACTACTTGCCCGATCGATTGTCAGCTGCCATCGTGAGCGGAAACACGGTGTTCGTTCGGTGGGAGTGAATGACATCTTCTTGAAAAATAAAACGGGTTGTGACTCAGAACAGACGGATGAATGACGCTGTTTTGCCCTCACGGCCGGATAAACACTTCCGTTCCGTTCGGAACGATGGAGGCGAGTTCGAGCACGTCTTTGTTGTGCATGCGGATGCAGCCTTTGGATACGTATTTGCCGATCGAGGACGGGTCGTTCGTGCCGTGGATGCCGTAATGGACTTTGGATAAGCTGAGCCACATGGCGCCGAACGGACCGCCCGGGTTCGGCTGGCGGTTGACGATGACAAAATCGCCGACAGGCGTGGCGGTGACCATTTTGCCGACGCCGATCGGATACGTGCGGATCGTTCGTCCCCGGTGTTTTAACGTCAGCTGGCGGCGGCTGATCGAGATGTGGATCGTGTAGGGAATCGATCCTTTCGGCGGAAGGTGGGGGATGACGATCTCCTGCCCGGGAAAGATGACGGACGCGGCGGTCAACCCATTGGCGCGAAGGAGCGCCTCAACAGATGTGCGGTAGTCGCGGGCGATGGAGGCGATCGTTTCCCCGTGTTTGACGATATGTTTGTACATGGCATTTCGCTCCTTTTTTTCGCTGGATGGAGAAAATAGCTCCGATTGATGATACATTAGTGTATGAGAAGATTCGAATAAGGTTGCTCAAATGGGAAGAGAGTCTCATGCGCATGGCATGCGGCCGCCAATGCCGTATGAACGCGCTGTGCGTTAGTCTATACTTGATAGGGAGCGTTGCCTAACGGGTGTTTCTTGTCAAAACGTGTAGGTGAAAAAGGAGGATGGCGCGAATGAGAACGTTTGTCCTAAAACCGGAAGGACAGAAGGTTGATTACGAGCTGTATGCCGAGCTCTCCCCTGTCCCGCTTGAGATCATTGACGGCGATCTCTTTTTTACGAAAGAGGAGCGGGAAAACTTGCTTAAGCTGTTGATATACAATGTCGGCATTAATCGGACGCTTGAGATCATCGAGGAATGGAAGGAGCGGTGAAAGCGGCGCCCGGTCGATATCGGGGCCGCATCGATGTTGGGGGTTACGGGCGGTAAGGGAACAAAATGTTCTTTTCCCCTTTTTCTTTGGCGACGAAGACGTCTTGATGGATTTCGAACACGCCAAAAGCGCTATGGAACGTCTGAATGACGCGGACGCGATACACGTCGTGAAGCGGTTTGTTCTCATCAGACATCGACCATGACGACAGTTTTTCCACCTCATCGATGCGGTAGTCGAACGTCTCGACGCCGAAGTCTTGCATAAAGACGTGGGCGCGGCGCTGGATGTAGACGTCTTTTGGGAATTTCTTTTTCATAAGCGGGTGAAACAGCTCCCAAGAGCTGCCAAAATCCCCTGCCTGCTCGTAGCGGTAAAACGTGTCAACGATTTCCTTTGCCTCGTTCCGTTCGTTCGAAAGAAACAGAGACAAGATCGCCACCAACACGGCGACGGCAGTGAGAACCGCCACCCCAGTCCTGGCTCGGATCGTCTTTTGGCGGTAGCGTGGGAACATGGGGTCTCCTCTCCTCTCTGTTATAC
This sequence comes from Geobacillus sp. Manikaran-105, assembly GCF_002809955.1. Taxonomy (NCBI): domain Bacteria; kingdom Bacillati; phylum Bacillota; class Bacilli; order Caryophanales; family Anoxybacillaceae; genus Geobacillus; species Geobacillus sp. Manikaran-105. The sequence goes on along the minus strand of NZ_PIJG01000070.1, from coordinate 4,517 downwards.
CATATGCACGATGGGCGGCGGATATGGGCAGGGAAAGGGCGGAAGCGCCGTGGCATGTGTCACAGGATAGACATACGGCCGCATTTTTTAGTCAAAAAATTCATCAGAGTGTAGTAAAATGGATGGCAGAAGTTGTTGGAAATGATGCACTAGCGTGAGAAACGGTGGTTTGTCCTATTTGGAGGCGGGTGAAAAGGCGGAGCGTTTAGGGCTCCGTTTTTCCTTTGCCGTTCCGCTGAAAACAGAGATGCAGGAGAGGTAGAGAGCGATGCGGAAATCATTTATTTATGCGCTGTTGGTCGCCATTATGGTTGCTTGGGGCTTGAACGTGACGGCGTTGAAAGTTTTGGTGGAGCATTTTTCGCCCGTCGCGTTGACAGCGCTGCGCATTCTAACGGCCGGGTTGGTCGTGCTTTTGTTTTTATGGGGGATCGGCAAGCTGGAACGAGTCAGTTGGAAGGAGGCGAAACAGATTGGTGTGGTCGCATTGTTCAGCGTCGTGGCCCATCACTTCTTTTTAGCGTTGGGAATTGCGAGGACGACAGCGGTGAATGCGGGTCTTGTGTTAGGGCTTGTGCCGCTTGTGACGGCGCTGTTGGCGATCGTGTTTTTAGGCCAGCGGCCGACGTTGTTTCGTTTGCTTGGCATCGCGCTCGGGTTTTTTGGCGTCGTGTTTGTCGTCGCGAACGGCGATGGCGGCCTCGGCCATTTGTCAATCGGGGATGTGTACATCTTTTTGGCCGTCTTGGCGCAAGGGATCAGCTTCATTATGATCAAAAAGGCGACGGTCGAGGCGCGGGTGATGACAGGGTGGATGCTCGTCTTCGGGTCGCTTTGGCTGTTTGTCTTAAGCCTCGTGCTCGAGCCGAGCGGCCTATCGAGTTTGAAAGAGGGTACGTTGCCGCTTTGGCTCATTTTCCTTGCTTCGGCTGTCGTGGCGACGGCGCTTGGCCATATGTTTTATAACCAGGCTGTTCAACATCTTGGCCCCGCTGAGTCGGCGGTGTTCATCAACCTCAATCCGCTCTTTTCGTTGCTTGGGGCGCACTGGTTGCTTGGTGAGCCGATTTCATGGATGCAGTTGGCTGGTTTTCTCTTCATCGTCGCGGGCGTGATGTTCGGCAGCGGGGGGATGGATGACGTGATCGCCCGCTTCCGCCGGGCGAAGGCGGTGGAGGGCGGAAGGAAGGCGGGGATGTAGTAGCCTTGGAATCCCCCACTTCTAGGCCTTGCGTGCAAGTGGCGAAACATTCATATCCAGGAATGGAGGGGGCTTCACATTGCGGTCGGCGTCTTGGCTGTCTCTTCTCGAAAAGGGACAGCCATTTTTGTGCCATCGGCAGGATTTTGCTTGATGATGTCGAAAAAGAGAATACGAAACGTATTCGTGTGAGGTGAATGTATGGCGATCGATCACGACCGGTTGTTCAAGGAGTTGTTGCAGACGTTTTTTGAGGAATTTGTGCTTCTCTTCTTTCCGGATATGCACGAGCATATTGATTTCAACCATTTGTCGTTTTTGTCCGAAGAGCTGTTTACGGACGTAACGGCTGGGGAGAAGTACCGCGTTGACCTGCTCGTCGAGACGAAGTTCAAAGGAAAAGACGGATTGATCATTGTTCACGTAGAAAACCAAGCGTACGTTCAATCGTCATTTCCAGAAAGAATGTTTCTTTACTTCAGCCGCTTGTTTGAAAAATACCGCACTCCGATCATTCCGATTGCCGTCTTCAGCTATGATGCCATCCGAGATGAACCCTCTTCGTTCACGCTCTCCTTTCCGTTTGGCGATGTGCTTGACTTTCGCTTTTTCCATGTGGAGTTGCGCAAGCAAAACTGGCGCCAATTCATCCGCACCGACAACCCGGTGGCGGCTGCGCTGCTTAGCAAAATGGGGTATACTGAAAGTGAACGAGTGGAACTGAAAAAGCAATTTTTGCGCATGTTGGTGCGTCTTGAGCTAGACGAGGCAAGACAGCGTTTGTTGATGGGCTTTTTTGAAACGTATGTGAAGCTGTCCGATGAAGAAGAACAACAGCTTCGAAGCGAGGTGGAACAAATGGAGACGAAAGAAAAAGAACGCGTGCTGGAATTGATCATTTCGTACGAGCAAAAGGGAAAAATTCAAGGCCGAAAGGAAGGACGGGAGGAAGGGCGCAAAGAGGGAGCGGAACAAGAAAAACGGCACATTGCGAAACGGATGTTGATGAAAGGGTTTGATGCGCAGACGATTCACGAACTGACCGGATTGCCTGTGACGGAGATTGAGGAAATGAAACAAAGCGGCTTCAAGTGAATGGAAATCAAACAGGCGGGGCAAAAGGCCAGCCCCGCCCTAGCGCGTTGGTTTTGCTGCTGTGGATTCCCGTTTGATCAGTTTCGTAGACAATAGCACTTCCTGAAAAGGTTCGTTCGGGTTGTCCCACCGCCATCGCAACAATTCCACCGCTCGTTTGCCGTAGCGCTTCAGGTCGATGTCGACGGTCGTGATTTTCGGCGTCGCGATTTGCGACAGCTGTCCGTTGTCAAAGCTGCAGACGGAAACGTCATCGGGCACTTTTAGCCCGTACTGCTGCAGGCCGGTGCTGACGAAAAAGCCAAGCCCGTCATTGACGCAAAACCAGGCGGTCGGCTGCCGCTTCAGCTCGCGGATGTAGCCTGCGATGACCGTTTCGTCCTCTTGCGCCTGGCAGAACATCCACTCCTCGTTCGGTTTCACTCCATAGTCTTTCAGCGCCAATAAGTACCCTTCATACCGCTCTTGATAGCTCGGCGAATAGTTGACGTCGCCGACAAACGCGATGTCAGTATGGTTGAGCTCCAACAAATGCTGGACGGCCACATACGCCCCGAACCGATTGTTTGTCAGCACCGCATCGGCTGGAATGTTCGGATGGTGATGGTCGACCAGGACGGTCGGGATGCCGGTGGCGACGATTTGTTGGATGTACTCGGTGCTGATGTGGGAAAGGACGATCACGCCGTCGACTTGTTTTTCCTCGATGAACGAAGGCAAAAGAAGCCGTTCTTTTTGTTCTTTGTTCACCGATTGGATGTGCAGCTTCATGCCGTGTGACAGCGCTTCCTGTTCAATGCTTAAGTAGATTTCGCCAAAAAATTTCAGCGAAAACGTGCGGTCGGAGGCGATGAGGGCGATTTGCCTCGGCGGTTTGCCGCGCGACTTCGCGCGGGAGGCGGGATATTCATACCCCATTTCTTTGGCTACACGCTTCACAAGCTCCCTCGTTTCTTCGCTGACCCCTTCTTTGCCGCGCAGCGCTTGAGAGACCGAGTTTTTGGAAATGTTCAGTCGATCGGCGATGTCTTGCATGGTGACGCGTTTTTTCATGTAGTCTACACCTACTATTCGATTTGCTTATCATTATTGTCATAAAAAGTTTAATTGGATTGAAAGTGCTCTTCGATTTCCACAAATAGATGACTTGTGATATACATAACAGCAAAGCAAAAAGGTCCAACAACAAGATACCAAGGTATTTTAGGAAAATGGTACAATAATAAATATAATAATGCAATAAGAGCTGATAAAATGATTGTCGTTTTCCACTTTGTCGTGAAGCACCAAATGGCTAATTTTATGGCAGCCCAACTTTTCATTTGAAAATAAGAAAGTAAAGGATATAAACCCGTGGTGCTAGATAAAACTCAGACAAGCATAAAAATAGCCCTTGCTGGCGGATCTCCAGTAGAATGAAAGTGTCACCCAACATTCGAAAGGAGAGATCCCCCATGCAAGAGCACTTTCATGCCGCTATTTTCTGTTTTGTTTCTGCCCAACTGTCGTTGATTCAAATGTATCTTCATCGCCGCAACCGTCACTTGGTCAAGCAAGAAGACGAAGTGGTCATGGCGGTTCACCTTTTGGGGAAGCTGCTGGGCTTTTCTTCCGAACGAGCCTGGCATCGTTTTGTCACGGGAAATTTGTTCACAAACGGCTCGTTTCTTGAACGCTCCCGATACAACCGCCGCTGCCGRGCGCTTGGTTTCGCCATCAAATGGATCCGTCATGAGCTGGCGAAACGTGGCCAACACCATGCTTATGCGGTCGTCGACAGCTTGCCTCTTCCGTTGTGCCATCCCGCAAGAATGCAGCGCGTCAAGCGRTTTCGAGGGATCGCGGATATGGGGTATTGTGCTTCCAAAAAGCAATGGTACTACGGTTTCAAGCTGCATCTTCAAGTGACCAAYCAAGGGCTGGCCATGGGCTATGTCGTGACGGAAGCGTCCTGCCACGACGTCAAAGCCGCTGAAACGGTGATGACTCAAATCCCTCATCCCTACAACTTTGGGGACAAAGGGTACATCAGCCACGCTCTTCGAGAAAAGCTGTACGAAGAACACCAAGCCGCGTTCTGGACACCGTCTCGACACMATCAAAAGCACGGCCCATCCAAGGCATGGGAAGAATGGATCAGGAAAAAACGCAAAGTCATCGAGACGGTGTTTTCGATTCTCGTAGACCAATACCGGATCACCGACATTCGAGCGAATTCCAT
>NZ_PIJG01000069.1:0-10802 GCF_002809955.1 Geobacillus sp. Manikaran-105 | reverse complement strand
TTGAAGAACGTTATCATTAACCAAATACTGTAAATAAACAAAATAGGGGGATTCTCCCTTTCCACACAGGAGACTGAATATTCAGTCTCCTGTGTGGAGAAAATCAGTCCCCTATCAATTCAAATCCATTTCAGAGAAACCCTACCCCATTTACATTACACAAAATTCTTGACGGTACCATTTGTAGACTAGAATTTAATTTTTTTAATTTAATTTTTTGTAAATTTATCAAATGTTTGCACTTCATTGACTATATAAGTTGCAATAAAGATTTTCCGATTGTTCGATTCTGTTTTCCTTCATAACAAGTCATTTTGATAGAATGCAGCGGGCGCTCTACTGGATGTAAAACAAAGTTTCAACTTATATATATAAAAAATTATTGCTTTTTTGTTTCTAGGCTTTTATAATTAAGGCAAAATACCATTGAAACCCCTTACATATACGTATTATTTTTTTAAATATATATGCAAACGATTGCGCAAAAGTATTTGTTTATGGGTTTTATTATGGGTTTTAATGGTATGAATGATTTAGCCATATGGAAGGAGAGGGAAAATGAAGAAAAAGAGAAGGGGTATCTCAATTTTGGCAGTGATGGTGCTGGTATTCAGTTTGCTGGCGGCTTGTGGACCAACATCATCCCACAAAAGTGTCGGGAAGAATGAACCGGCAAGTACAAATGAAGGAGACAGTAAAGAAATTAAACCAGAAAAAGGTGCTAAACTGAAAGTCTGGGAATCTGGCGGAGCAATTGGTGAATGGACCAAATATGTGGCTGAAGAATTTACCAAAAAGTATGGGGTGCCGGTAACTTTTGAAGAAGTAGGACATAGTGATGCGCCTGAAAAGCTCAAAACGGATGGTCCGGCTGGACTTGCGGCAGATGTGTTTGCTGCTCCACACGATCATCTAGGATCTATGGTATCAGCAGGATTGGTTTTAGAAAACTTTTTCCCAGAAGAGTATCAAGATAAGTTTATGAAATCTGCTATTGAGGGGACGACAGTTGATGGAACTCTTTACGGCTATCCTACGTCTATTGAAACATATGCTTTATTCTACAACAAAGATCTGGTAAAGAAATTACCTAAAACCATGGATGAACTGATTACACAAGCTAAAGAATTGACTGATATTAGAAACAATAAATATGGATTCATGATGGAAGTAGCGAACTTGTATTTTGTATACTCATTTATCGGCGGATACGGTGGTTATGTATTCGGTGATAACAATACCAATCCGAAAGACATTGGTTTGAATAATGAAGGAGCTGTAAAAGCAGGAAAGTTAATGCAACGTATTCATAAAGAAATCTTGCCTTTGAAGGTGGAAGATATTACTTATGATGTGAAACAATCTTTATTTAACGAAGGAAAACTAGCTTTCAATATTGATGGACCTTGGGCTGTAGCGGGCCATCGCGATGCTGGCGTGAACTTCGGTGTCATACCGTTGCCTAAATTGGAGAACGGTCAAACACCTACAAGTTTTTCTGGTATTCGCGCATTTTATGTAAATGCTTATACAAAGTATCCGAACGCAGCCTCCTTATTCGCCAAATTTGCAACGAGTGAAGAAATGCTACTAAAACGTTTTGAAATGACTGGGCAATTGCCACCGGTTCAATCTCTTCTAGACAATGAAACTATAAAAAATGATGAAATTGCATCGGCATTCTTGGAGCAAGCAAAATATGCAGTGCCAATGCCAAACATTCCACAAATGCCAATGGTCTGGGAACCTATGGCATCTGCTCTCACTACGATTTGGAATGATGGAAAAGATCCAAAAGAAGCTCTGGATGCGGCGGTTGACCAGATTAAAGCGGGAATTGCCACTCAGGGTCAGTAGCAACGAGATAGAAAATTGAATCAATGCTCTCTGTTTCGGAGGGCATTGATTCTTAATGTGAAAAAAAACGGAAAGGGGATCTTTGCATGTCTCCAACACCCAATTTAGTTGCAGAACCAGAACGCCGCCAAACCAAGAAAGCAAGTACAGCCGCGGTATTATCCTTCCTTTTTATGGGTCTGGGACAAATTTATAATCGGCAGTACATCAAAGGAATTTTATATGCTCTGGTAGAAATATATGTAATTGTTTTTTTGACAAACCCGATTGTGAACGGTTTATGGGGCTTGATCACCTTAGGTGAGCAAGCTCAGGTTCGAAGAAGGGGAAGGGTAGTCATAGAAGGAGATCATTCCATCTTCTTGATGATAGAGGGATTGATAATTGTTATAGTCCTTGTTATTTTCCTGTTATTTTATATCTATAATATTCGTGATGCCTATAAAACAGGCAAACTTCACGAGACCGGAGAAAAAGTAAACAATTTTATAGAATCATTGAAAAAATCATGGGAGTATGGATATGCTTACATTCTTTTGACTCCTGCTGCAATCTTTACTCTCTTTCTTTCCGTTCTTCCATTGACTTTTGGTATTCTGATTGCATTTACTAACTTTTCTTCCCCCAATCATTTGCCTCCAAAAAACCTAGTGGATTGGGTGGGGTTCCAGAATTTTATTGATTTATTTAGATTACAAGCATGGAGCAAGACATTTTATGGGATAGCGACTTGGAACATCATATGGGCTATTCTAGCTACTTTCACCACGTTTTTTGTGGGGATGTTCTTTGCTTTAATTATTAATCATAATAAAGTTCGCCTGAAACGAATGTGGAGAACAATATTCATATTGCCCTGGGCTGTTCCCCAATTTATTTCTATCCTTGTTTTTCGAAATATTTTCAACGGTCAATTCGGTCCTTTGAACCAGTATTTATCCACTTTAGGAATTGATCCTATTCCTTGGCTGTCCGATCCATTTTGGGCAAAAGTAGCTCTAGTGACCATAAATATTTGGTTGGGATTCCCGTTCTGGATGGCATTAATTGCAGGTGTGTTGACGAATATTGACAAGGAATTATACGAAGCGGCAGAAGTAGACGGAGCAAGCACATTTCAAAAATTTCGCTCAATTACTTTTCCTTTATTAATGTACTATACTTCTCCACTTTTAATCATGAGCTTTGCTGGAAACATCAATAACTTTAACGTCATCTACCTCTTTACCCAAGGGGGACCTGCCGATGGCAAATATACTTATGCAGGTTCAACTGATTTGTTAATATCTTGGATCTATAAGCTGACTTTGAACCATAGCCAATTTTATATGGCTTCCGTACTTTCCATTCTGATTTTTATTGTAGTAGCAGTATTTTCAATTTGGAACTTCCGACAAACAAAAGCATTTAAAGAAGAGGAAATGATGTAAAGATGAGTGCAAAACCATTACGTACAAAAAAATTGTCCGGTGCAAAGTTCAAGGAAGCTGTGGTTACCGTTCTAATCTATGCTTTTCTGATCATTTCAGCTATTTTGGTTTTGTATCCAATCGTCTGGATTTTCATTGGGGCGTTAAATCCAGGAGACACATTGTATAGTTCAACTCTTATGCCTGAGAAAATTACAATGAAGCATTACACACATCTATGGTATGAAACTGATTATGTCAAATGGTTTAAAAATACTTTATTCGTTGCAACGATGAATATGATCTTGTCCACGTTTTTAATCGTGTCATCGGCTTATGCTTTCTCACGTTTTCGATTTCCTGGCCGCCGCCAAGGTTTGATGGCGATGCTGATTCTGCAGATGTTTCCTAGCTTTATGGGAATGATTGCTATATATATTCTTCTTCTCCAGATTGGCCTATTGGACAATTTGTGGGGATTGATTCTTGTATATGCAGGCGGTTCTATACCATTTGGAGCATGGCTGGTCAAAGGATATTTTGATGGATTGCCAAGAAGCTTGGAGGAAGCAGCTAAAATCGACGGTGCATCCCACACCACCATCTTTTTCAAAGTGATGATGCCTCTGTCAGTGCCTATTTTAACCTTTATTGCGATTAACAATTTTATCGGGCCATGGATGGATTTTATTTTCGCCCGATTGGTTCTACGCTCCAACGAAAATAAAACTCTAGCAATTGGGTTGTTTGAGATGGTTACCGGTCGCGGAAATACTGAATTTACAACTTTTGCGGCAGGAGCCATTATTGTAGCGATCCCGATCACTATTCTGTTCTTGTTACTGCAAAAATACATTATTGCAGGCTTAAGCGCAGGTGCAAACAAGGGGTAATCGAAGTACGGAGATGAGGTGCAGAGCATTGAGTAAAAGAATAATATCTGATCCAGCTGGATGCTTATGAGGATGTGATTTTAGTTTAAAAAAAGGAGTCGTCATCATGCATACATTAACCGATTTAAGAGAAGTTACCATTACGGAAACAGCAGTTGAACTGTACTATGCATTTCAAGCCAAGGTTCTGATTCGCTCCCCACAGGAAGGAACCGTCCAGGTCCAGTTCCTGAAAGTGACCGATTGGAGCGAAGAGGTTCCGGAACCTTCCTATTCGGTTCTGCTAAAAGAGTTTCTTCCGCTTCAGGCGGAAGAGAGAGAAAATGAGATTACTGTTTCCATCCCGAAGGGGAGAGCGGTAATTTCCAAAGTGCCCTTCGGAATTCGCTTTTTTAATGAAACAGGCCGGGAGGTAACGAGAAGCGCTGATACTGCGGCGTATCAGTTTGACGGTTGGAAGAGCCGCATTTCCTTTCAATTTTCCGGTGACGAACGCATCTACGGGTTGGGGGAATCAGATCTCAATCAGGATGATGTTCGCCTCAATCACCGTGGTACAATCCGACCGATCTGGAACAAACATCTGCCTTCGCCTTCACGATTGATGATACCAGTTATCTACAGTTCAGAGGGTACGGTCTCTTCGTTGATAATCCTTGGGTCGCCCGTTTTGATTTCGGTGTGGAGAAGGAAGATATCTGGTTCTATGAAGCCGAGGGTGGGACGATCACCTATTATCTATTCTTGGGGCAAGAGCTGAAAGATTTGGTCAGTCAGTATGTGAAATTGACGGGTCGCCCGGAGATTCCTCCACTCTGGACTTTTGGTTATTTGCAGTCCAAATTTGGATACAAGAGTCGTCAGGAAGTGGAGGAATTGGCAGAAACTTTCCGTCAAAAACGGATTCCGTGCGATTCAATCATTCTAGATCTCTACTGGTTTAAGAAGATGGGGGATATGTGCTTTGACCGTATCGCCTTCCCGCAGCCGGAAAAGATGATTGCGGGATTGCGCGGCAAAGGGTTTCATCCCATCGTAATTGAAGAGCCTTATGTGACAAAAGAAAGCCGTTTGTTCCCAGAAGGAGACAGGATTAAAGTATTTGCCAAAAAGCAAAATGGAGAAACCTATCTATTCCCATTTTGGGCAGGAGAATCGGCGTTGGTTGATTTCACAGATCCGCTTGCCAAACAGTGGTGGGCCGACCAACACAAGGAATTGATTGAGATGGGTATAGAGGGTTGGTGGACCGACTTGAACGAGCCGGAGGTTCACTTCCCGGATATGGTCCATCACGACGGCCCTGCTCAAAAGGTCCATAACATTTTTGCCTTGGAAATGCATAAATCATTGGCCTTGGCGCATGAACAAAACTGTCCAGAGCGCCGACTGTTTATCATGAGTCGCTCGGGATGGGCAGGCAGTCAGCGTTATGGCGTGGGGGTCTGGTCCGGCGATGTGGAGAGCACTTGGACCGACTTGAAGAAGCAACTGTCTGTAGCTTTAAGCATGAGCCTTGTCGGCCTCCCACTCTGGAACAGCGACATCGGTGGATTTAAAGGGAATGAACCGTCACCTGAACTCTATGTGCGCTGGATACAATTTGGAGCCTTTACCCCTATCATGCGCCCCCATGGTGCTCATCAAAATCGTGAGCCTTGGGCTTTTGGTGAAGAAACGGAAAAAATCGTAAAGAATTTCATCGAGTGGCGTTACCGCTTTCTGCCTTACATCTATTCCTGTGCATTTGAAACCTATCGCACCGGGATACCTTACATGCGTCCAATGGTTATGGAGGTGCCGGAGGATCTCAATTGTACCGAGATCTGTGATCAATTCTTCTTTGGATCCAATTTGCTGGTGGCTCCCGTTTTGGAAGAAGGAGCAACATCCCGCAAGGTTTACCTGCCAGAAGGTCTTTGGTATGATGTTTGGACGTGGCAGTCGGTTGAGGGGGGGAGAACGATCGAAGCTGATGCGCCTCTGGATCGTATTCCTATCTATGCCAAAGCGGGGTCGATCATCCCTACATTGCCTGTAATGCAACATGCAGAGGAACGATCATGGGATAAGATGACCATTATCGTCTATCCCGGTCGGAATGGTGAGTTCCTGCTATATGAAGATGATGGAAAGACAACAGCTTATAAACGGGGAGAATACCGCACTATGTTGTTCAGTCAGAAGAACTTGGACGGCAAGATAATTGTAAATATTGGAGCAGGAACTGGTTCCTATCCTGAGTCGGTTGAACAACGGACCTACCACATTCTGATACCAGGTGTCACCGCTTCCGAGGTAAGAATGAACGGGAAATCTGTACATTCTATCAAGCAAGAAGAAGGTTGTTTGGCGTTTACTTTGGAGGATCAGCCCGTAAAATGCGAGATTAATGTAGAGATAGTGATAAATAAGTAAGGAACTTTCGATAAATATGAAATTCCAAATGTCATCAATTTCTCCTGTATTGTTGACATTATGTTAAGAATTTTCCAGCTCGGTTATGAAGCAACAAAAAGTTTAATCGAAAAAATCGCCAACCCGAACGAACCGGTAAAACGAATCATTATTCCGCATCGGATTGTGAAGCGGTTTTCGTGCAACGATGGCAGGAAATAAAGCTTCCCCTAGCCGCGAAAAGGCGGTTAGGGGGATAATATGCTCAAAACGGGAGTTACCTATAAGGTAAAAATCTTGAACGGGGTTAGCGGGTGGCTGCCCTTAGCAAAAAAATCGATTTCGATACTTACTAGATAAAGTAAATTGTCGATCGTTTCTTCACTCACAAGATATAGCGATTGGACGTACTTCATCACGTGTATCTCTATAACTTAAGAAGCTTATCGCTCCCTCTTTATTGGGATACAGAAAAGATGGACCAATAAAATAGATAAGGTTTTAAGTCATTGGAGAAATTTAGTTGGTTACGTACAAAATCGAAAAATGAAAAAATCGTTTTGATTATTTTCTTATATTTTAAAGGTCAATCTGCAAAACAATCCTTTTTATTGGTAATTGGTTCCCACTATAGAGTCTGGTGCCATAAACAATGATTCGCATGCGCTCCTCATAGGTGTTGATAAGAACTCCCTTTTCCCTTGGTACATGAACACCATTTGAAATGAATCATCAACATTAGCCAGGTTGACAAAAGTCTTTGATGTGAACACGGGTTCCTTATGACGGAATCTCGTGATTGAAATCCCGCCTTCTTTGCAAGAGAGTCCAAAATGGCAACCGAAAATTTAAATGGATTTTCAGCCGTATCTGCTTGTTTGAATGTAGAGATCATGGGTATATCGATTATTAGTGATATCTAAGTGATTGGCTTTGATGGATGTCATCGAGTCAATGCATGATTCCTGCCTTTATAATTTTTAGTCAGAATATTATAACAAATTAACGAGTGACGGTTAGTTTATTGACTTCTTAAATAGATCAAAATGAGATGCTCAATGAATAGGAGGTGGTGTTACCCATAGAAATGTCATAAGAAAAAGTATATCAGTAAGAAGGTAGTTTTTTACGTCATATTATTTTAAAAGAAAGGAAGAAATGGCATGTGGAAGGTTCCAAAATTCATTAAACAATCATATCTCGTTTTTCTTCTTGCTCTATTGCTCTATTCTTCATTTGGTTTTTCGTTTTCCAGGACTGAGGCGACTACATCTACAGGAGCTTTAGGACCAGTTACCCCGAAAGACACAATATATCAGATCGTGACGGACCGTTTTTTTGATGGCGACCCATCAAATAACAAGCCTCCTGGTTTTGATCCTACCCTGTTTGATGATCCGGACGGCAATAACCAGGGGAACGGAAAAGATTTAAAGTTGTATCAAGGCGGTGATTTCCAAGGAATCATAGATAAAATTCCTTATTTAAAAAATATGGGGATAACTGCCGTTTGGATTTCCGCTCCTTATGAAAATAGGGACACTGTGATAGAAGATTATCAATCAGATGGAAGTATTAATCGTTGGACCAGTTTCCACGGTTACCATGCAAGAAATTATTTTGCAACCAACAAACATTTTGGTACTATGAAAGATTTTATTAGACTACGCGATGCTTTGCATCAAAATGGAATTAAACTAGTGATAGATTTTGTATCCAATCATTCGAGTCGTTGGCAAAACCCGACATTGAATTTTGCGCCTGAAGATGGTAAATTATATGAACCTGACAAGGATGAGAATGGCAATTACGTATTTGATGCTAATGGAGAGCCTGCGGATTACAACGGTGATGGAAAAGTTGAGAATCTCCTGGCGGATCCACATAACGACGTGAATGGTTTTTTCCATGGTCTGGGTGACCGGGGCAACGATACTTCTCGTTTTGGCTACCGTTACAAAGATCTAGGTTCTTTGGCTGATTATTCTCAGGAAAATGCACTAGTGGTTGAACATTTGGAGAAAGCAGCTAAATTTTGGAAATCAAAAGGGATCGATGGTTTTCGACATGATGCCACTTTGCATATGAATCCTGCATTTGTGAAGGGATTTAAAGATGCAATTGATTCAGATGCAGGTGGCCCGGTTACCCATTTTGGTGAATTTTTCATTGGAAGACCGGATCCCAAGTATGATGAGTACCGGACATTTCCTGAACGAACAGGAGTCAACAACTTGGATTTTGAATATTTCCGTGCGGCCACAAACGCATTTGGGAACTTTTCTGAAACGATGAGTTCCTTTGGTGATATGATGATCAAGACAAGTAATGATTACATTTATGAAAATCAAACAGTTACTTTCTTGGATAATCATGATGTAACAAGATTTCGCTATATTCAACCAAACGATAAACCTTATCATGCAGCTCTCGCTGTCTTGATGACATCACGTGGGATTCCTAACATTTATTACGGAACAGAGCAATATCTGATGCCGTCAGACTCAAGTGACATTGCGGGTCGGATGTTTATGCAGACTTCTACTAACTTCGATGAAAATACCACTGCATATAAAGTCATTCAAAAGCTTTCAAACTTAAGAAAAAATAATGAAGCTATTGCCTATGGAACCACAGAAATTTTATACAGCACAAATGATGTACTGGTCTTTAAAAGACAGTTCTATGATAAACAAGTAATTGTAGCGGTAAACCGACAACCGGATCAAACGTTTACCATTCCGGAGTTAGATACGACTCTTCCAGTAGGAACCTATAGTGATGTACTGGGTGGACTGTTATATGGGAGTTCAATGAGCGTAAATAATGTCAACGGTCAAAACAAAATTTCTAGCTTTACCTTGTCTGGAGGAGAGGTCAATGTCTGGTCGTATAACCCATCATTGGGGACTTTAACTCCAAGGATTGGCGACGTTATTTCCACCATGGGACGTCCCGGTAATACCGTTTACATTTACGGTACTGGATTAGGAGGAAGCGTAACAGTCAAATTCGGTTCTACTGTTGCTACTGTGGTGTCAAACAGCGATCAAATGATTGAGGCTATAGTTCCAAACACTAATCCTGGAATTCAAAATATTACAGTTACAAAAGGATCTGTAACCAGTAATCCTTTCCGATATGAGGTCCTATCCGGCGATCAGGTGCAAGTAATTTTTCATGTGAATGCCACAACGAATTGGGGGGAAAACATTTATGTTGTCGGAAACATTCCAGAGTTGGGAAGCTGGGATCCGAACCAATCGTCTGAGGCGATGTTAAATCCGAACTATCCAGAATGGTTCTTGCCAGTGAGTGTGCCCAAGGGAGCTACTTTTGAATTCAAGTTTATCAAAAAAGATAACAATGGAAATGTCATTTGGGAAAGCAGGAGCAACAGAGTATTTACCGCACCGAACAGTTCGACCGGTACTATTGACACCCCTTTATATTTTTGGGATAACTAAAAGCTGAATTAAGGTAATATATTGGATCCGGCATAGTTGTCGGCTCCTTTTTTTGTGACATAAAATTTAATTAGCAATCAGCATAGTTACAAAAACTGTTATGTAATATTGATTTGTAGGATGATGTATAAAATTTTGTGTAAAGCATTTTACTAGATCAAAAGAAAAAAGGTAGGGTATTCTCTGATTTGGCCATAACACATTCCAGAGAAAGGAGAACCCTACCTATGTCTAAAAGTATACCGAATGTAGACTGGGCTCATCAACTGGAAAGTGCGATTCGCCAGTTTATAAAGGAAAAATTAGAGCTGATTATGCGTGAAGAAATAAAAAATTTCCTCGAAATAGAACAGGCTGGAACGTCGAATACGAGAAACGGCTACTATCAGCGAAATCTAGATACGCAATACGGTCGGATTGAAGGTCTTTTGGTCCCTAGAGACCGAAACGGAGAATTTCAAACCCAATTGTTCGCTCCCTACCAACGCCACACCGGCTGGCTCGAGGAAGCGATCATTAAGATGTATCAAAGTGGCATGAGTACGCGTGAAATTGGCAAGTTTATTGAACGAATTTTAGGCAATGCCTATTCTCCTGCAACGATCAGCCGTATTACCGATGTAGTGAAGGAAGACATCGAGAAATGGCACACTCGTCCACTGCACAAGCGTTATTCCGTCTTATATTTGGATGGTTTATACGTAAAACTTCGTCGCGAAACCGTGGAGAAAGAAGTCATTTATGTGGTGTTAGGGGTGAACGAAGAAGGATATCGCGAA
>NZ_PIJG01000068.1:0-11482 GCF_002809955.1 Geobacillus sp. Manikaran-105 | reverse complement strand
AACATGCGATTCACCTCCTTGTCTATCAATATTCACATCATAGACAAGGAAAGAAGAAAATATTCAGCTCACTTTATGATGTGGCTGAATAGTTACCAAATCTATTTTCCATGCCTACGTATGATGGAATTACGAACAAAGCCACATATTTTGAAAGTCAGGGAGGGGCTTTTCATGAATAAACAAAAGGCGCTGCTGCCGATTACGACATTCGCCATGATGTTTTCGTTCGCCGTGTGGGCTGTGTTTTCGCCGCTTGCGAGCACATTTCAAGAAATGTATGGGCTGACATCGACGCAAAAAAGCATTTTGGTCGCCATTCCGGTGCTGCTCGGCTCGATCATGCGTTTGCCGCTTGGCATTTGGACGGACCGGATCGGCGGGCGCAGGCTGTTTTCGCTGCTGCTCTTGTTTCTTGTCATTCCGCTTGTTGGCGCAGGGTTTGCAGATTCGTATGCGATGCTTCTGTTTTGGGCGTTTTTCATCGGCATGGCCGGAACGTCGTTCGCCATTTCGGTGACGTTCGTTTCCCGCTTGACTCCGCCGGAAAAGCAAGGGACGGCGCTTGGGATTAACGCGATGGGCAACTTCGGCACGGCGGTTGCTGCGTTTTCCGTTCCATCGATTGCCGCAGCGTTTGGTGTGCCTTGGGCTTTTTGGGGGATGATCATTCCGGTTGTCGTCATGCTCGTTCTCGTTTGGTTTTTCACACCGGATATGCCGAAGCCGAAACAACAAAAAACGGTGCGTGAATCGCTGTCGGTATTGAAATATAAACATACGTGGACGTTGTCGCTCTTTTACTTCGTTACGTTCGGGGCGTTTGTCGCTTTCGGCATTTACTTGCCGTCGCTGCTCGTTGACTTGTATGGGTTGACGCCAGTGGATGCTGGGATGCGCGCGGCTGGGTTTACTGTACTCGCTACGCTTGCGCGGCCAGTCGGCGGCTATCTTGGCGATAAAATCGGAGCTGAACGGGTGTTGACGTTCGTCTACGCTGGAATGACAATCGGCGCGTTGGTGATCGCGTTTGGAATGGAAAATATTTGGGTGATGACAGCGGCTTGTTTGTTTGTGGCCGTGATGTCTGGGCTGGGCAACGGTGCGGTGTTCAAACTCGTGCCGCAGCTGTTCCCAGCCGAAACGGGCGCCGTCACCGGCCTTGTCGGCGCCTGGGGCGGACTTGGCGGCTTTTTTCCGCCGATTGTCATGGGGATCATTAAAGATGCAACAGGTTCGTACGTGCTCGGTTTTCTGCTCCTTAGCTTGTTTACCCTTATTTGCTTCTTGCTGAACCGGCTCGTATTTGGCAAAAAAGCCGGCGAACCGGCGAAGCGGTTCGCTTCTTGAATGGAATACCGTATAGAGAGGCTGAAAGCTTGTTCGCTTTTAGCCTCTTTTTTTGTTTGGGCGTGTTTTTCTGTTATTCAATGTGAGTATGCGTTTCACTATTGTTACATGATTAAAATATATTGCTCATTATTTCACAAATCATTCAAACATGGCCGTCTGTTGGTGATACAAATCACCAGGGAAGAAGTGAAAATGCCGTACGTTAAAGGTGTAAATCAAATCATCTAAGGGGGGAGAACGATGAAACGAAGGATGTCTTCGTTATTGTCCGTCGCGTTAGCCGCTTCGCTTCTGGCCGCATGCAGCAACGGGGGAGGAGGAGAGGCAAAGGCGGAAAATAAAAACGGAACAGCGGCAACTACGCAACAGTCTGCTACGAACATGTCAGCGGCGCATAAAGGAGTGAACCAAGCACCGGTGCCGTTGAAAATGGAGCGGATCGGCCCGCATGATGTCCGCGTTGAAATGACGGCGCAAATCGGGAACATACCCGATCGTCACTCATCAGTTTAACCATGCACAAAAAGGAGCCGTCGCCATGCTGAAAGTGACCGAAACGGGCGAAGACGACGGCTCAGAAACAAGCGGACATTAATGTTTCCCCATTTCCCTAAACGGGAGATAGCCGCCTAAAGTCCTATAGCTCTTATTATACGGCGGTGAAAAGAAAAAGAAGTGATTCGCATCACAACCAAAAAAAGAAAAAGAGAGCGTCCGACAGGCCGCGAACAACGGTCGATCGGGCGCTTTTCCAATTCAAGCGATTTTCTCGGAATGTTCTTCGGTTTCGGAAGTGCGGCTTTTTTCATCGGATATGACCCGGCCGCTTCCTGACGGAAAAGATGAGCGGGGACTTCCACCGTCACCGGACCGGGCCTGCCATGGAGCGCGATTTCGTAAGCGTGCTGAATAGCAGATGGAATATCATTGATCTCGTTTACTTGCAAATGGTATTTTGTCACTGGCGTACAAAGACTCAAAATATCGAGATCGGGAGCGTATAAATGCTCTTCCGGTGAAGGCCGCCCAATAATGGCAAGCAGCGGTACAGAATCGCTTAATGCTGCGGCGATTCCGGTAATGCTGTTTGTGACTCCCGCCCCGATGATCGCCACGCCGAGTCTTCCTGAAGCGCGGGCACAGCCGTCCGCGGCATGAACAGCCGCCTGTTCATGTTTCATTTCGATTATGATAGGCAAGGACAAGAGTCTAGCACATGACGGACAGGCAACGTGCTTTCGTGGCAGCAGCCAAACACGTGGGTGATCCCTTGAACGGCTAGCGATTCGATAAGTACATCGGCTCCAAGGCGTGTGGGAGGATGAACCATTTTGTCACCTTCTTTTTAATTTAAACAACTCATGTGTGCAATGTATGTGAATATCGTCACATGGAAGCACAAGGAACATCTTTTTCTCGTTTCTGCATAATCCATTCGTTGTTTGGAAATTATAGGGGAATAGAGGGAATCGGTGCAAATAAAGGAAGCGAGATGATGAAATGAGCGGACCGTCACTAAGAAAATTGGAAGCGCATCGTTCTATTCATCATGGCGCCTTTGCCGAAGCGAAGCGCCTAACTGAACTGTTGGAAACATTATATACCGATGGGCGTTGTGAGCATGCCGCTGAAGTGGCGGATGCCCTTGTAGAGCACTGGGAAACACGGATCATCGCCCATGCGGAAGCAGAAGAAGAAGGCTTTTACCGCGAAAAGGCAAAAGAGAGAGGGGAGTTGGCTGAAACGATCACCCAGCTCAAGCGCGACCACGACATGATGAGAACGTTGATTGCTGAAATTAGGCAGCGGTTGCCCGGGCAAATCGATCGCGAGGTGTTGACCCGCTTTCACACGCTGCTTCATATCAACCGCATCCATAGCACGGATGAAGAGGCGTTGCTTTTTTAATTGAAAGGCAAAGAAAGGAGAGGCAAAACGGAATGAACGAAAAACCTGCTCCGCTTTTGCGCAAACTGAAGTATTTCGGTCGGTCGGAAAAAATCGCCGGCCACGCTGAGTTGTCGCCATACGGGAGGGACGTAGAGAAAACATACCGCCGCCGCTGGCAACATGATAAAGTGGTTCGTACAACCCATGGAGTCAATTGCACAGGTTCGTGCAGCTGGAAAGTGCATGTGAAAGACGGCATAATCGCATGGGAGACGCAGCAAACCGACTACCCGACAACAGGCCCCGATATGCCGGAGTATGAGCCGCGCGGCTGTCCGAGGGGAGCGAGTTTTTCCTGGTATACATACAGCCCGCTTCGCGTCCGCTATCCTTATGTGCGCGGGGCGCTGTTGCGGCTTTGGAAAGAAGCGCTGCAACAAGAAGGTGATCCCGTAGCCGCGTGGAAGTCGATTGTCGAAGATCCGGAAAAAGCGAAACGGTATAAACGCGCCCGTGGAAAAGGCGGGTTCGTGCGGGCGAAATGGGATGACGTTTATACGATGATCGCCGCGTCACTGATGTATACGATTCAAACGTACGGGCCGGATCGCATTTTTGGGTTTTCACCAATTCCGGCGATGTCGATGGTCAGCTATGCGGCCGGGGCACGGTTTTTGAATTTGATCGGCGGCGCCTTGCTCAGCTTTTATGACTGGTATGCCGATTTGCCGCCGGCTTCTCCGCAAATATGGGGGGAACAGACAGACGTCCCGGAAAGTTCAGACTGGTTTAACTCAAGCTACATGATTGTCTGGGGATCGAACTTGCCGCAAACGCGCACCCCGGATGCCCATTTTTACGTTGAGGTGCGCTACCGGGGGACAAAAGTCGTCGCTATTAGCCCTGACTATGCCGAATTTGTGAAGTTTGCCGACAACTGGCTGCCGGTGCAGCCGGGAATGGACGGAGCGTTGGCAATGGCGATGACCCACGTCATTTTAAAAGAGTTTTATGTCGATCAATCCGCTGATTATTTTTCTGATTATGTTAAAAAATACACCGATTTGCCCTTTTTAGTCATGCTGAACAAACAGGGGGATCGTTATACCGCCGGCCGCTTTTTGCGGGCGAGCGACCTTGGCATGCCGCTTCAGTATGCGGAATGGAAAACGATTGTTTGGGATGAGCAATCAAAGACGTTTGCCGTGCCGAACGGGACGATTGGCCATCGTTGGGAGAACAGCGGGAATTGGAATTTGCAGCTGAACGATATGGACAATAAACGAATCGGAATCCGCCCGGCTTTGACGTTCCTTGGCCAGCAAGATGATGCCGTCGTCGTGCAGTTTCCGCACTTTGAGGCAGGAAATAAAACGGTGCTCGAACGCGGAGTGCCGGTCAAGGCCATTAAGCAAAACGGGGAGGCGGTGTATGTCACGACAGTATTTGACTTGTTGCTTGCCAAAATGGGCGTCAACCGCGGGCTGCCTGGTGATTATCCGGCCGATTACGATGACATGAAGCCATATACGCCGGCATGGCAGGAGGCGATCACTGGCGTTGATCGAAAGACGGCGGCGCAAATTGCCCGCGAGTTTGCCCAAAATGCCCTCGATTCCAAAGGACGCTCCATGATCGTCATGGGATCGGGCATTAACCATTGGTATCATTCCGATACCATCTACCGGGCGATTTTAAACCTTGTCTTGTTGACCGGATCACAAGGAGTTAACGGCGGCGGCTGGGCGCATTATGTCGGTCAAGAAAAAGTGCGCCCGCTTGAGGGATGGCAGACGATCGCCATGGCCCGTGACTGGGGAGGACCGCCGCGGCTGCAAAACGGGACGTCGTTTTTCTACTTTGTCACCGAACAGTGGAAATATGAAGATCAAAGCATGGATGAACACGTCTCCCCGCTCGTTGACAAGCCGCGCTACAAACATGGCGGCGATTACAATTATTTGGCCGCCCGACTAGGCTGGCTTCCATTTTATCCGCAGTTTAACGCCAACAGCATTGCGCTAGTGGAACAGGCGAACGCAAAGACGAACGAGGAAGCGGTTCAATATGTCGTTCAGCAAATCAAAAAAGGAAACATTAAATTTGCCATTGAAAACCCGTCCGATCCGATTAATTTTCCGCGCGTGATGTTTGTTTGGCGCGCAAATCTCATCGGCAGTTCGGCAAAAGGGCACGAATACTTTTTAAAACATTTGCTCGGCACCCATCATGCGAATTTCAGCGAACAAAATGATGACTTGAAAACGAGCGAGATCGTTTGGGATGAGAACGCGCCGGAAGGCAAACTGGATTTGATGGTCAATATCGATTTCCGCATGGCTGGGACCGGGCTGTATTCGGACATTGTTCTTCCGGCGGCGACGTGGTATGAGAAATATGATGTGAGCAGCACGGACATGCACCCGTTTGTTCATCCGTTCAATCCCGCCATTGCTCCGCCGTGGGAAGCGAAATCGGACTGGGATTTCTTTAAAGGGTTAGCCAAAACGTTTTCTGAGTTGGCCGCCCGCTATTTTTCCAAACCGGTGTTAGATATCGTAGCTACCCCGCTTTTGCATGATACGCGCGATGAGATCGCGCAGCCGTTTGGCGTTGTCAACGATTGGAAGGATGGGGCGGCAGAGCCGGTTCCGGGAGTGAACTTTCCGCGCTTGCATATTGTAGAGCGGGATTATAAGGAAGTATACAACAAGTTTGTGGCGCTTGGTCCGATGGTTCGTGAACAAATCGGGGCGAAAGGGCTCAGCTGGGATGCCAAGGAAGAATACAAATGGCTGCTTGATACGCTCGGCCCTTCGACGTTGGAAGGTCCGTATAAAGATTGTCCGAGTTTGTTGACAGACCGAGATGCTGCCGAAGCTATTTTGGCGCTTTCAAGCACAACGAACGGTTCCTTAGCTCTCAAGGCATGGGGAGAAATGGAGAAAAAGACGATGCAGCCGCTAAAAGATTTAGTCATTGAGCGGGCTGAGGAACATATTACCTTTCAGGCTATCACTGTCCAACCGCGGCAAGTGTTGACCACTCCTGTCTTTAGCGGAAGCGAAACCGGAAACCGTCGCTACTCTCCGTTTACGACGAACGTCGAACGGTTGATTCCTTGGCGGACGTTGACAGGAAGGCAGCATTTTTACTTGGACCATGAGCTTATGTTTGAGTTTGGAGAAGAATTGCCGACGTTTAAAGCGCCGCTCAGAAAGCTTGCCTTTTACGGCTATGACCGGCGTCCGCAAGTCAGCGGCAAAGAACTCACTCTTCGTTATTTGACGCCGCACTTTAAATGGTCATACCACAGCACATACGGAGATACGCTGCCGATGTTGACGATGTTCCGCGGCGGTCCGCACGTCTGGATGAACAAAGAAGATGCCGCAGAAGCCGGCATTGCTGACAACGACTGGATCGAAATGTACAACCGCAACGGGGTGGTCGTTGCCCGGGCGGTCGTCAGCCATCGCTTGCCGCGTGGGGTCGCGTTTATGTACCATGTGCAGGAACGTCATATTAACGTGCCCGGCTCGCCAATCAGCAAACTGCGCGGCGGCACGTTCAACAGCCCAACCCGCATCCATGTCAAACCGACGCAAATGATCGGCGGTTATGCACAATTAAGCTATGGCTTCAATTATTATGGGCCGACAGGAAATCAGCGGGATGAGCAAGTGATGATCCGCAAACTTGAAAAAAGGGAAGTGGATTGGCTTGAGAGTTAGAGCGCAGTTTGGGATGGTTATGAATTTGGACAAGTGCATCGGTTGCCACACATGCAGCATTACATGCAACAATACATGGACGAACCGCCCTGGGGCGGAATATATGTGGTGGAACAATGTGGAAACGAAACCGGGCATCGGTTATCCGAAAGAATGGGAAAACCAAGACGGGCATAAAGGCGGCTGGGTGCTCAAAGACGGGAAGCTCGAGTTGCGCGCCGGCGGCCGGGTGAATAAACTGTTAAACCTGTTTTACAACCCGAATATGACGGTGATCGACGATTACTATGAGCCTTGGACATACGATTATGAACAGCTGATCAACCGTCCGGAAGGGGAGCACCAGCCTGTCGCCCGGCCTAAGTCACAGCTGACGGGCGAATACATGGATATCACTTGGGGACCGAACTGGGAAGACGACTTAGCCGGGGTATATGAAACAGGAAAACGAGATCCGAACGTAAGAGGCATTGAAGAAAAAGTGAAATTTGAGTTCGAACAAACGTTTATGATGTATTTGCCGCGCATTTGCGAACATTGTTTAAACCCTCCTTGCGTCTCTTCTTGTCCGTCAGGGGCGATTTATAAGCGGGATGAGGACGGCATTGTGCTTGTTGACCATGACGCGTGCCGGAGCTGGCGGTTTTGTGTGACCGGCTGTCCGTATAAAAAAGTGTACTTTAATTGGAAAACGCATAAGGCGGAGAAATGCACGTTTTGTTTTCCGCGTATTGAAGCAGGATTGCCGACAGTTTGTTCAGAAACGTGCGTCGGCCGGCTCCGTTACATCGGTATTGTGTTTTACGATTTGGATCAAGTCGAGGCGGCCGCTTCGGTCCAAGATGAAAAAGAGCTGTACCACGCCCATTTGCGCATCTTTTTAAATCCGTATGATCCGGACGTGATTGAAGCGGCGCGCGAAGCCGGGTATACGGACGATTGGATTGAAGCGGCGCAACGCTCACCGGTTTATAAGCTTGCGGTCGAGCAAAAAATCGCGCTCCCGCTTCACCCGGAATACCGGACGTTGCCAATGGTTTGGTACGTTCCGCCGCTCAGTCCGATCATGGGGGCGTTTGACGGCGGGTTGGACGACATTCATCCGCATGTCATTTTTCCAGCGATTGACCAAATGCGCATTCCAATTGAGTATTTGGCTAATTTGTTGGCTGCCGGCGACACGGAGGTCATCCGCACGGTGCTGAAAAAAATGGTGGCCATGCGCAGCTATATGCGGGCGGTAAACCTAGGAAAAGAGCCAGACCGGAGTATCCTCGAGAAAGTCGGCATGGATGAACATACGGTCAAGGAAATGTATAAGCTTTCGGCTGTCGCGAAATATTCCGACCGTTATGTCATTCCGTCTTCCCATCGGGAGAAGGCCGGCAACGCGTTTTACGGTCAAGGGACGGCCGGCTATGCGTTTATGGAGTCTTGTTCCGGCTGCTCTGAATATGATGCGGAACGTTTTTACTCGTTTGATTGGGGGGGATGAGGATGGAAGAGCATCAGAGACTATTTAAGCTCGCTTCCATTTTGCTGCAGTACCCAGAACGAGAATGGCTGGAAGATGAGCAGCTGTTTTATGAAATTTCCAAGCTCGCCAACCATACGGCCCGCAAACGGTTTTTACAGTTTCTTGACTACGCGAAAACAAAAGCGGTCGACGAGCTGTGCGAGCTCTATGTGCGAACATTTGATTTGAGCGATCGAACGACGATGTATCTCACGTACTACTTGTTTGGCGATCAAAAAGAGCGCGGCCAAGCGTTGTTAAAACTAAAAGAAGCATTTCGTCGTGCTGGTTTGGAACTGACAGAGGATGAGCTGCCAGATTACTTGCCGCTTATGCTCGAGTTTGCCGCCGCCGCCCCAGTCAGCGATGCGAAAAACGTTCTTCTCGCCCACCAGCGGGCCATCAAAGGGTTGGCGGACAGGCTCCAGGAGGTTAACCACCCGCATTTCTTTGTTTTGGACGGCTGTCTTGCAGGCATGGACGCATTTCTTGAAGAAGCAAAAGGGGTGGATATTCCAATAAGAGAGGAGGAGGCCACATGACACTGCTTGATCAGTTCCTTTGGGTGATCTATCCGTATATCATGTTGACGTTATTTGTTGCCGGCCATATTTACCGTTACAATACTGATCAGTTTGGCTGGTCGGCGAAGTCAAGCGAGTTTCTTGAGAAACGGCGGTTGCGTTGGGGAAGCGTTCTGTTCCATTGGGGCATTCTCTTTGTATTTTTCGGCCATGTTGCCGGCATTTTAGTTCCAAAGGCATTTTATGAATCGATCGGGATTACGGAAGAGATGTACCATTTTGGGGCGGTCTGGTTTGGCGGCGCCGCCGGGGTCGCGACTGTGATTGGGGTGGTATTGCTCTTATGGCGGCGGTTGAGCGTTCGCCGCCTTCTCCGCCATAGCAGCAAAAGCGATCTTGTTGTATTGCTGCTATTAACGATGGTCATTTTGACAGGGTTTACAAATACGGTTGGATATACAGCAACCGGCGGGACGTTTGACTACCGGGATACGATCGGCCCTTGGTTTCGCGGCATTTTAACGTTTCGGCCGCTGCCGCAGCTCGTCAGCGATGCGCCGATTGGATTTCAAATTCATATTCTCTCCGCCTTGCTGTTATTCGGCGTTTGGCCGTTCACCCGCCTCGTGCATGTATGGAGCGTCCCGGTGACGTATTTAAACCGGCATTACGTCGTCTATCGCCGGATGCGGGCGAAAAAAATTTAGTGAAAGAGCGGGGGCTGTCCATAAAAGAGTTGCTTGGCAACTCCTTTATGACAGCCCGCTAAATTTCATTCAATGCAGCAAATATCTGGTGGGCAGTCCTCGCATTGGATTTCCGTTTTTAAATAGTTCAAGTCGTGGACGGTGATTCTCCCCCGCTTCATGGAAATAATTCCATCTTGCTTTAACGCATTGAGCATCCGATTGACGCTCTCGCGTGTCGTGCCGCAAAAGTTGGCTAAGTCTTGGTTTTTTAACGTCACATCAATGAAAATACTCCCATCTTCAAGCGGGACGCCATAGCTGTTGCATAGGCGAATGAGCGTCGAATAGAGCGCCCCTTTTTTGCCGTTCATAATCAAGTCGCGAAACTTCGTCTGCGTTCGCCGGGCATGTTTGCTGATCCAGCGCATATATTCAAGAGTAAGGGTCGGATTGATCAGCAGCTGCTCTTCGAGTTCGCTTTTATTCATCACCGCTGCTTCACCCGATTCAATCACTTTGGCGGTCAATAAATAGCGCGGGTCGCTCGTAAACAGCGTTAGCTCGCCGACAATTTCTCCACTCCCGCAAATGCGGAAACACATTTCTTTTCCATCGGGGCAAATTTTGCTTACTTGCACCTTGCCGGAAAGAATCAAATACAGCTCATTGGCGGGCATTCCTTCTTGAAACAAAAACGAATGTTTGCGAAGCGGAATCACTTTTTTCGACGATTGCAGCCATGAGCGCAAGAGGGAAAAATCGCGTTTCTCCACTAGTTGGCTTTGCCGTTCCATGATTGACACCTCCATTTGTTCGGCTACTTCTATTGTAAAAAACATCACAGTAAGGACAGAGTGAAAAAAATCACCGTTTGTCACTTTTTTTGTGCAGGTTGTCACAAATTTTTCTAACCCGGATTTCCCCTCCCATATGATACAATCAATGTGAGCAGTGTCACAGCGTTTGCCTGCTCGTTTTCGTATAGTAGGATGGAGATGGAACAAAGAGAGGCTGACCTATGACATCGTTTTGGTCACCGGTTTGGTTATCGATCAAAGTATCGCTCCTCGCCGGCTTGATTGTCGCGGTCTTAGGGACAGCGGCGGCGAGGCGGATGGCGCGCCGCCGGTTTCGCGGCAAGACAGTGGTGGAGACGGTGTTTATGTTGCCGCTCGTGTTGCCGCCGTCGGTCGTCGGTTTTTTGCTCGTCGTCTTGTTTGGCCGACATAGCCCCATCGGCCAGTGGATCGAAACGTCATTTCATACGACCGTACTGTTTACGCCCGGTGCCGCGGTGATGGCCGCCGTGGTCGTGTCATTCCCGCTCATGTATCAGGCGGCCAAAACCGGGCTCGAAGCGGTCGATCCAACCATTGAAGGGGCGGCGCGCATCGATGGGGCGAATGAGCGCCAAGTTTTTTGGCATATTTCGCTGCCGCTTGCCAGACACGCGTTATTATCCGGGGCAGTGCTGTCGTTTGCCCGCAGCCTCGGGGAGTTTGGCGCAACACTCATGTTTGCCGGCAATATTCCAGGAAAAACGCAAACGATCCCGACCGCCGTCTATATGGCCATGGAATCGGGGCGAATGGAGTTAGCGTGGGCATGGGTGGCGGTCACGATCGGATTGTCATTCAGTTTATTGGTCTTTGCGACGAAACTCGGTCGTTTACGGGAGTGAACTACCCCCACTTAATTTTCTAGCGAAAATTTGAAGTGGGGGCTTCCAAAGAAGTTTGACTGCTTCAAGCAATCCTTATTCTTTGAGGCGTGTCC
>NZ_PIJG01000067.1:0-12079 GCF_002809955.1 Geobacillus sp. Manikaran-105 | reverse complement strand
TGCGAAAACTCCTGCACCGCAAAGGGCTGTCGTGGACACGACCGACGTACACACTGGCGAAAGGAAATCCGGATGAGCAAAAGCAATTTGAAAAACAAATGGATCTGATAAAAAAAACTTGATCACCAAGGAGACAGAAGATGCTGTTCTTCTGTACATCGATGAAACCCATATCCGCTCTTACCATGTCTTGCGGTCCACATGGTCGGAAGTCGGCCGCCAAAAACAAGTGCCGACGTTTGGCCATCATGCCCACGTATCGCTGTTTGGCGCGGTCAACRTCCAYGATGGYGAAACGGTGCTTCATCAAACGACCGCTGCCAATGCCGCGACGTTCTTGGATTTCTTGAGAATGCTCAAACAGCGCTATTTAGACCGTCTCATGGTTTTGGTGTTGGATAACGCCCGCATTCACCATGCGTTTTTGCGGGAAGAAGGACAGTGTTTTCACTTTATTTACCTTCCTCCGTATTCTCCGCAACTGAACCCGATCGAACGCTTGTGGAAATGGCTGAAAGACACCGTGATCGCCAATGTGTTTCACAAAAATCGAAACGATATCGTCCAGGCCATTGCTCGGTTTGTCCACTACATCCACGAACGTCCGGAGGAAGTGCTGCAACGCTTAGGGTGTGCAGGATGAGAAGTTAACTCTTTATGTTGCATGTATATAGTTTACTTATTGAAGCAGGAGTGGGAATCAAAGAAATCCAGCAGCGCCTCGGCCATGCAGATATCGAAACAACCATGAACATTTATGCGCATCTAACAAAAGATTTGGAAGAAAGAGCTTCGCAGAAATTTAGCGAGCTTATGAGCAACTTCATCAAAAATTTGTGATTTTCGTGGTCAAAATGTGGTCAAAACAAAAAGAACACCGGGGAGAACCCCAGTGTTCCAAAGGATTGGAGGCGATGATTACATCATGCCACCCATATCCGGCATGCCCGGATTGCCGCCTTTGTTTTCTTCCGGTTTGTCGGCAACGACCGCTTCTGTCGTCAAGACCATGGCGGCGACAGAGGCAGCGTTTTGCAGCGCCGAGCGAGTGACTTTCGTCGGGTCAACGATACCAGCTTCGATCATGTCGACCCATTCGCCTGTTGCCGCGTTGAAGCCAATGCCCGGTTTTTCGTTTTTCAGGCGCTCAACGATGATCGAGCCTTCCAGACCAGCGTTTTGCGCGATTTGACGAACCGGTTCTTCGATCGCGCGCAAGACGATTTTCACACCCGTTGCTTCATCGCCTTCCGCTTCGATGGCCGCAACTTTGCTGTAGACGTTCATCAACGCCGTGCCACCGCCAGCGACAATGCCTTCTTCAACCGCAGCACGAGTCGAGTTGAGCGCATCTTCAATGCGCAGTTTGCGTTCTTTCAATTCCGTTTCTGTCGCTGCGCCAACTTTGATGACCGCTACGCCGCCAGCGAGTTTCGCCAAGCGTTCTTGCAGTTTTTCGCGGTCGAATTCGGACGTCGTTTCTTCAAGCTGCGCACGGATTTGGTTGATGCGCGCTTTGATGCGGTCCGAATCGCCAGCGCCTTCGACGATCGTCGTCGTTTCTTTCGTAACAACCACTTTCGACGCACGGCCGAGCGAAGCGATCGTGGTCGATTTCAGTTCACGGCCAAGCTCTTCGGAGATGACTTCGCCGCCTGTCAAAATCGCGATGTCTTCGAGCATCGCTTTGCGGCGATCGCCAAAGCCAGGCGCTTTGACAGCTACCGCATTGAACGTGCCGCGCAGCTTGTTGACAACAAGCGTTGCGAGTGCTTCGCCTTCGACATCTTCCGCAATGATCAAGAGCGGACGGCCTTGTTGCACGACTTGCTCAAGAACCGGTAACAGCTCTTGGATGCTCGATACTTTTTTGTCCGTAATCAAGATGTACGGATTTTCGAGAACAGCTTCCATTTTTTCCGTATCTGTAATCATGTACGGCGAAACGTAACCGCGGTCGAATTGCATCCCTTCGACAACGTCGAGTTCCGTCGTGAAGCCTTTCGATTCTTCAAGCGTGATGACGCCGTCATTGCCGACGCGTTCCATCGCTTCAGCGATCAATTGGCCGACTTCTTCGTCAGCAGCCGAGATCGCAGCCACTTGGGCGATCGATTCTTTTCCTTTGATCGGTTTGGAGATGGCTTTTAATTCTTCAACCGCTACCGCTACCGCTTTTTCAATCCCGCGGCGGATGCCCATCGGATTGGCGCCAGCTGCCACGTTTTTCAATCCTTCACGGATCATCGCTTGAGCCAATACGGTAGCCGTTGTCGTCCCGTCCCCAGCGATGTCGTTCGTTTTGCTGGCGACTTCAGCGACCAGTTTCGCGCCCATGTTTTCAAACGGGTCTTCGAGTTCGATTTCTTTCGCAATCGTTACCCCGTCGTTCGTGATGAGCGGAGAACCGAATTTTTTCTCCAATACGACGTTGCGGCCTTTCGGACCTAATGTGACTTTCACTGCGTCTGCGAGTTTGTCCACCCCGCGCAACATCGCACGGCGCGCTTCTTCGCTGAACTTAATTTCCTTTGCCATACCCCGTTACCTCCTTATGAATTTGTTTCACTGCATGCCGTGAAAAAGGTAAGTATTCGTGTCATAAAGTTAAGGATATGTCAGTTTTCCGGAATGTTTATGTGGTGAACGCAATATATTAGCGGATGACAGCCAAAACGTCGCTTTCGCGCAAAATTAAGTATTCTTTTCCGTCGTACTTTACTTCCGTGCCGGCGTATTTCGAGAAAATGATGCGGTCGCCGACTTCAACTTCCGGCGCAACGCGTTGGCCGTTGTCAAGCACGCGGCCTGCACCGACAGCGACAACGCGACCTTCTTGCGGCTTTTCTTTCGCCGTATCCGGCAGCACGATGCCGCTAGCCGTTTTTTCTTCAGTTTCCACGACTTCAATGACAATGCGATCGCCTAATGGCTTCAACACGGGAAACAACCTCCTTAACGATAGTTTTCGCCGTTCTTATTAGCACTCATCATTATTGAGTGCTAACACACTTATAATATTAATGAACTCTTCTCCGTTTTGCAAGTAGGAAATGCAAAAAAATAACTGTTTTTCTCTCCTAAAGAAGAAAGAGCAAAAGGAGCCGGTTGTTTTGCCTCTACTCCCCATCCGCGCGGAGCCCGTTTTCATTATTTCACATTCCTCGGACTGATAAACGGCTCCGGTTAATTTTTTTTTACGGCGGTCAGGTGGGATGCGAGGATGCAGTTTTCTTACTATTTTCGCCGAACATGTGCTACAATACGGATATATTTGAAATAAAGGGGTAAAACGATTTGAAGCGCCGTTACTGGTATGTCATCATCACCTATATCGCCATGCAGCTGTCCTCCTTTGTCGGTGTGCCGCTCCTTCGCGCCCTCGGCGTCGGCCAAGGCGCGCAAACACGTCTCGAAGCAGCGAAAATTGCCTCCGGCTATTGGGCGGTCATCAGCTTTTTATTGGCTTTTGCCATCATTTTATGGCTGCTGCGCGGCGACCGCGATGAACGGACAATGCGGCGGCTGCCGCTCGCCTCGTCATGGATGTGGGCGATCTCGGGCGTCTTTTTGGCGCTTGCCGCGCAAAGCGTTGCCGCCAACATCGAATGGCGTCTATTGGGCATTGAGCCGGGCTCGGAAAACACAAGGCAAATCATCGACATCATCCGCCTGACGCCATTGCTCGTCGTCGTCACGTCGGTCATCGGCCCGGTTTTGGAGGAACTCATCTTCCGCAAAATCATTTTTGGCTCGCTTTATGAAAAATACAACTTTTGGTTGGCAGCGCTGGCCAGCTCGCTTCTGTTCGCTCTCGCCCACATGGAGCCGGAGCATTTGCTTTTGTACACATCCATGGGGATGGTGTTCGCCTTTTTATACGCCAAAACCGGACGCATTTTCGTGCCGATGTTCGCCCATGTAGCAATGAACACGTTTGTTGTTGCCGTTCAAATTTTGTTGGCTGATGAATTGGAAAACATGATGCGCCAAGCGGAACTGCCGCTGGCCATTTGGAGGATTTGGCTATGACGCGCCATCCGCGGCTGTTTTCTGTTCCGTATTTCATCTTGGGCTTCCTGTTTACGTATTTGGCGATCGAAAGCGTTCATGAAACGATTTGGAACGTCTCAACCATCGCGTTGGCGGCGCTGGCCGCTTTTGATTTCGGCACCGCCTTTCGCCTGTTCTTCACACCGAGACAATAAAACCCTCCCCATTGGGGGAGGGTTTTTGCCTGGCGCCGTATGAACCGTCCTCTTGATGCTGCCCTCAATATGGATCGCCGCTTCCTTCCTCCGCTGCTAATTGTGCCTTTCGATAGCCGATTTTGGCAACCCAGATGCTCCCCTCATACAAAAGCGTCAGTGGAATCATGACGATCACTTGCGACAACACATCCGGCGGCGTAATGGCGGCCGCTAAAATAAGCAGCGCCAAATACGCATACTTGCGGATGCGAACAAGAAGCTGCGGCGTAATAAGCCCTAAGCGGGTGAAAAACAGGACAACAATCGGCAGCTGAAACACGATGCCAAACGGCAGCACGAGCTGCAGCAAAAACTGAAAATATTCGTTAATGCCGATCATCTGTTGAATGCCGAGCCGTTCCGCCAGCTGATTCATAAACCGGACGACAAATGGAAACAAGACGAAATACGCAAAACCAACCCCGGCTAAAAATAGAATGATCGATGCTGGAATGTAGCTGAGCGTTGCTTTCCGCTCTTTTTTATACAGCCCCGGACTGACGAACGCCCAAATTTGATAGAGCAGCACCGGAGCGGTCAGTACAGCGGCAATGACAAAGGCAAACTGAAAATACACTTTAATCGGATCGGTGAGGCGGAACGCGTTCATCGTCAGCTGTTTCGCTTCCGCAGTGTGCTGCAAATACACAATGACGTCGTCGACAAAAAAGAAGCTGGCTACAAGCGCCGCAACGAAAAAGAGAAGCACGATGATCAGCCGTTTCCGCAGCTCTCCGAGGTGTTCATACACGGACATTTCTTTGTCATTCATCGTTTCCCCATCCTGCCTTGTCATCGGTCGGTTTTCGTTTCTTCGTCATCAGCGAGCCCTTTTGTGGCGTCTTTAAACTCGCGAAGCGACTGGCCGAACGACCGCCCCAACTCCGGCAGCTTTTTCGTGCCAAACAGCAACAAAATGACAAGAACGAGCAACAAATATTTCATGTGTTGTTCTCTCCTTTTTACGATGGCGATGGATAGTTTTTCAAAAAATAGACGAGCGACTGCAGCTCAATGGCTAAATCGATATGATGGACGCGAATATGGTTCGGCACGTTCAACCGCGCCGGAGTAAAGTTTAAAATGCCTTTAATTCCTTGCGCGACAAGGCGGTCGGTCAGCGCTTGAGCCGCGGCGGCCGGCACGGTTAAAATCGCGACCGGAATGTCGCCGCGAAGCCGCTCCTCCAGCTCATCGAGATGATAGACCGGCACCCCGCCGACTGTCGTTCCGACCTTCCGTTCATCGACATCAAACGCCATGACAATTTTCGTGTTGTTATTTTTCGAAAAGTTGTAGTTTAAAAAGGCGGTGCCTAAATTGCCGACGCCAAACAAGGCGACTTCGGTCACTTCGTCCTCTTCAAGCGTCTGGCGGAAAAACGACAACAAATAATTGACATTATACCCGTATCCTTTTTTGCCGAGCGCGCCAAAATACGAAAAGTCGCGGCGAATTGTCGCCGGATCGACTTTCACCGCCTCGCTCAGCTCGGCGGAGGACACGCGCTGCTTCCCTGAGGCATGTAAATTTTTCAAAAACCGATAGTATAACGGCAGACGCTTGGCAGTCGCCTGCGGGATTTTCGGTTGTTCGTTGCTCATCGTTTCATCCCCCAGCTAATCGGTTTTCCGTCGATAATGGCCGGACTTCCCGCCCGTTTTTTCGACCAAATACGTTGGACCGATCGTCATTCCTTTATCGAGCGATTTGCACATGTCGTACACAGTCAATGCGCATACCGAAGCCGCCGTCAGCGCTTCCATCTCCACTCCTGTGCTCCCTTTCGTTTTGACCGTCACGGTAATCACAAGTTTATACGCTTCCGCCTCTTTTTCCCAAGCAAAGGCAATATCGACGCCTTTTAACATAAGCGGATGGCACATCGGAATGAGATCGGCCGTTTTTTTCGCCGCCATGACCCCGGCCACCTGGGCTACCGCCAGCACATCACCTTTCTCAATGGCATTGTTCGTCATCTTTTCGTAAATCTCTTCATTGACGGTGACGCTCGTTCTCGCCACCGCTATCCTGACCGTATCTTCCTTGTGTGTAATGTCGACCATTTTCGCCCGGCCTTGTTCATTGAAATGCGTAAACGATGACAAGACAATCTCCTCCATTTATCACTATACACCATTTTTCGTTATCTGTCTTTGACCGTTTTCGCGACTTGCGTTAAACTATTCGCGAGGTGACGGACATGATCATTTTGCAAGTGAATGGACTCACGAAATATTTTGGCGCTGACCTTATTTTATCGAATATAAAACTAGAAATACAGTCCCGCGCCCGCATTGCTCTTGTCGGCCGCAACGGCGCAGGCAAATCGACGCTGCTGAAGATCATCGCCGGCGAACTTTCTTCCGACAGCGGTGAAATCATCAAGCCAAGCCATATCAAAATCGGCTATTTGGCGCAAAACAGCGGGCTCGACTCGTCACGCTCCATTTGGGACGAGATGCTGGACGTATTCGCGCCGCTCCGGGCGATCGAAGCGCAGCTGGCAGAGCTCGGCGCCCAGCTTGGCGACCCGGATCTGCTCGCCGATCCGTCCCGCTACGAAAAAACGCTTCAAGCGTATGACAACTTGCAAGAGCAATACAAAGAACAAGGGGGCTATCAGTATGAAGCCGACATCCGCTCTGTTTTGCACGGGCTGCAATTTTCGTCATACGATTACCAAACAACGCCCGTTTCCTCGCTAAGCGGCGGACAGCGGACGCGGCTCGCCCTTGGAAAACTGCTGTTGGCCAAGCCGGACTTGCTCATTTTAGACGAGCCGACGAACCATTTGGACCTCGATACGCTCACATGGCTCGAGCAATATTTACAGGCATACCCCGGCGCCGTTCTGCTCGTTTCCCATGACCGCTACTTTTTGGACAAAGTCGTCACCGAAGTGTACGAGCTGTCCAACGCGACGCTTAAGCGGTATAGCGGCAATTACAGCCGCTATTTGGAGCTTCGGGCTGAGCAATACGAACAAGAGCTAAAACGATACGAAAAGCAACAGGAGGAAATCGCCCGCCTCGAAGACTTCATCCGGCGCAACATCGCCCGCGCCTCGACAACGAAACGGGCGCAAAGCCGGCGAAAGCAGCTCGAAAAAATGGAGCGGCTTGAACGCCCGGCCGGAGATGAAAAATCAGCTTCTTTTTCTTTTGCGATTGAGCGGCCGAGCGGCCATGAGGTGCTCACCGCAGAGCAATTGACCGCCGGCTATCGCGAAGGCGCACCGGTCATCCGCCAAATCAGCTTTCGCATCACACGGGGGGAGAGTGTCGCCTTGGTCGGACCAAACGGCATCGGCAAGTCGACATTGTTGAAGACGATCGCCGGAAAGCTCCCAGTTCAATCCGGAAAGCTCCGGTACGGTGCAAATGTGAAAATCGGCTATTACGACCAAAACCAGGCGGAACTGTCGACAAACAAACGAGTGCTCGACGAGTTGTGGGACGCCTACCCGGACAAAACCGAAAAAGAAATTCGCACCGTGCTCGGCAACTTTTTGTTTTCCGGCGACGACGTCTTAAAACCGGTTTCCGCCTTAAGCGGCGGAGAGAAAGCACGCCTGGCGCTCGCCAAACTCATGCTTCAAAAAGCCAACGTTCTCTTGTTGGATGAACCGACCAACCATCTCGACCTTGACAGCAAAGAGATGCTCGAGCAGGCGCTTGTCGACTATCCGGGAACGATCTTGTTCGTCTCCCACGACCGCTATTTCATTAATCGCATCGCGACAAAGCTGTTTGAACTCTCGGGCGATGGGCTTGTCGAATATTTAGGAGACTATGACTATTACGTGGCGAAAAAAGAAGAAATGCGCGAATTGGCGCGCCTGGACTCCCACCCGCCCGCATCACCGGACAGCGGCGAAACAGCCAAATCCACATACGAGCAAGAAAAAGAGGAAAAAAGACGACAGCGCCAACGGCAGCGCCGTCTGGAAGAGATCGAAGCCGAGATCGCCGCACTGGAAGCACAAATCGCTGAAACCGAGCAGCAGCTGTGCGACCCGTCTGTATACGGCGATTATGAAACCGTGCAGCAGCTCACGCAAGAAAACGAAAAGCGGAAACAGCAGCTTGAAACGTTATTGGCCGAGTGGGAACAGCTCTACGCCTCGTTTTGAGCCAATCCGCTGCCAGGGAACGCCAACACGGGCATCTAGCGGCTTCATGTGCACTGCTCGTGCGCATCATCACCGCGCCAGGCCGATCACAGGCCAAACTCATTTAGCAGCCTTTTGCCTTGTTCATGAAAGCTGCTTCTTAGGTGAAGGACGATGACTGACAAGAGGGTGTCCCCAAAGGATTGGAACACCCTCTTTCGTTGCATATATATGCTTGCTGTTTCTGCCGCACTAGACGTGCGCCTATCTTGAAGGCAGGCGACCTTTTAGGTCAGCCCCGTTTTTGTGTTAATCACATTATCCACAAAGAAATCCACACTTTTCTGTGCAAAACAGAAGTTATTCACCGACTTTTCCACATTATCCACAACCAATCCCTTTCCTCTATGAAAAAATGATTGTGTATTGCACTCCTCGCCGTTATCATGTTTTTGTTACTTTTCCACATTGTCCACAACCTATGGATAAAACTATGCACAACAAGTCCCCACCCGACAGCCGTTCCGCTTGCCAAACAAAAAAGAGCAGACCGCCTGCCCTAAGCGATCCGCTCTTTAAAAGGATTTTTAACTTGAGAAAAGTGCGTTTTGGGCCAGTTTTTCATGAAATCCCCAACCTCCTAGAAGGCCGGTGACAAACTGCTGTCACGAGCAAATCAACGGCATTTCGCCAAAAAAGAAGGCTGATTCCACAGTTTTTCTCTAATTGAGAAACAAGTGGAGCTAGCAGTATTTTGTACTAAATCACCGACCTTCTAGACAAGCGGCAAGCTTGGATTGGCGTTGAGCGCCAAATCAGCCCGCTTTCCTTGTTGATATAACACAGTTCCCGCAACGGCAATCATCGCCGCATTATCAGTGCATAGCGATAACGGTGGGATGACAAGCTCCACATCGGGAAGCTCTTTCATTTTCTCCTGCAGTGCAGCCCGAAGCCCGCGGTTGGCCGCCACCCCACCGGCGAGCAGCACTTGTCGTACGCCGTATTCTTTGGCGGCCTGCACCGTTTTCGTCACCAGCACATCGACGACGCTGGCCTGAAAGCTCGCGGCCATCTGTCTCGGATCGATCTCCTCGCCGCGCTGCTTCGCGTTGTGGAGCGCATTGAGAACCGCTGATTTTAAGCCGCTGAAGCTGAAATCATACGAACCTTCCTCAAGCCACGCTCGCGGCAAATCAATCACGGGCTCGCCCTCATGAGCCAACCGGTCGATGTGCGGTCCTCCTGGGTACGGAAGGCCTAAAGCCCGCGCCACCTTGTCATACGCCTCACCAGCAGCGTCGTCGCGCGTCTCGCCAATGACTTGAAACGCCCCGTGGCCTTCCATGTAAACAAGCTCCGTATGCCCGCCGGAAACGACAAGCGCCAACAGCGGAAATTTCATCTCCGCCACGAGCTGGTTGGCGTAAATATGACCAGCAATATGATGCACCCCGATGAGCGGCAACCCGTGGGCAAACGCGAGCGCCTTTGCGGCGTTCACCCCGACAAGGAGCGCCCCAACCAACCCCGGTCCGGCCGTCACCGCAATGGCATCAAGATCGGAAAACGATACGCCAGCCTGCCGCATCGCTTCCTCCATGACGAGTGTAATTTGTTCGACATGATGGCGCGAGGCAATTTCCGGCACAACACCGCCAAACCGCCGATGGCTTTCCATTTGCGACGCCACAACATTCGATAAAATCTCTTTTCCGTTTTTCACCACGGCCGCCGCTGTTTCATCGCAGCTCGTTTCAATACCTAGTACATGCACGTTTTCATTCATGTCAGTTTCACCCACATCACTAGCGCATCTTCAAAATTGTCCGGATAATACCGTTTGCGGATGCCGCCATTGCGAAACCCAAGCTTTCGGTACAACGACTGGGCGACATGGTTCGAGACGCGCACTTCCAGCGTCATCGTCGCCGCCCCATGCTGCTTGGCTGTTTCCATAAGGCGGCGCATAAGCGCTTCGCCGAGTTTTTGTCCGCGAAACTGTGGCAGCACAGCGACATTCGTCACATGCGCTTCATCAATCACGAGCCACATCCCCGCATACCCGATGATCCGTCCGCGGTGCACCATGACAATATATTTCGCGTAACGATTGTACATCAGTTCATTATAAAAAGATTCCCGGCTCCACGGCGCGGTAAACGACGCCTGTTCGACTTGCACGACCTCATCGATATCATGAATGGTCATCGGCCGGAATTGCACATCGATCCCCATCGTCCCCGTCCCCTTTTTGTTTCGCAAGCCATTTCGCTTCCGCTTCCGCAAGACGGATGTAATTCGGCACAAACGTATGCGGATTCTCATGTTGTTTCTCTTTTCCGAGCATGATGAGCTCACTTGGCCGCGGCAATGTCAACGGCGGCGGCGTCATGAAAAACCGCCCGCCCAAGCGGCTCCGAAACAGCTCACTATATACCGGCGCATCGGCCCCGATGAACAATACATCCTCTCCCCGTCTGCGTAAATGATCGGCCCACTCGTCCGCCGCCACAATCCGGTCCGCTTCAAGGCATCGGAGCGCGCCGTCCTCGTACCGGTACAACCCGGTGTAAATTTGTCCGCGCCGCGCGTCAAACAGCGGGACGAGCAAACCGGGGAAATACCGGCCATTAGCGGCGAGCACCTCTAAACTCGAGACGCCGGCTATCGGAATGCCGAGCGACCAAGCGAGCGTTTTCGCAATGGTGACACCGATCCGCACCCCGGTATAAGATCCAGGGCCTTTCGCAACAACAACTAAATCAAGCTCATTGGGCGCCATTCCGCACTGCCGAAGCAGCGACTCAATGGCCGGCATCGCCCGGACAGAATGATCTCTTTTGACACTCGTAACGAATTCCCCTTTAATAACATCCCCATCCGCCACAGCAATGCCTAGCGGCATATTCGATGTATCAATCCCTAATATTTTCATGACGCAAAAATCTCCTTGCATAGCTGTTCATAGCGCCACCCTGACGGCTCAAAGACAAGTCTCCGTTCATCGCCGCCATGGCGAAACAAAGAAACGGTCAGCCGCTCCTCAGGCAGCTGCCCCGCAATCAAATGGGCCCACTCGACAACCGCAACACCATCACCGTTAAAATATTCATCAAATCCGAGATCCTCCCATTCGTCTTCAAGCCGATACACATCCATATGATAAAGCGGCAGCCGCCCATCATACTGCTTGATAATCGTGAAGGTCGGGCTGTTGACGTTTTGTACAATGCCCAGCCCCTCGGCAATCCCTTTCGTAAACGTTGTTTTTCCCGCACCTAAATCTCCCTCTAACGCGATGACCATCCCCGGCTGAAGCCGTTCTCCGAGCCGGCGTGCAACCGCCTTCGTCTCTTCCGGAGAATGCACAGTAAGTTCAAACTGCTTCATGGTGTTCCACCTTATTCCATTTTATCATCTTTGCTTCCGCTTTTGAAATTTTACCATAAGGAACGGCAACGTTGCCACTGCCGGCGCCAAAAAAACAGCCATACAAAACAAAAGGACTGCCCTGCTAAGGCCATATTGAGCCTCCCGGGCAGTCCTGAGATCAAACTCGCAAAACAAAAAGAAAAAAGGGAATTAGGCGTGTTGCTACTCCCTGGTGAATAAGATTGCCTAGCAGCGACCTACTCTTGCAGGGGCGCTGGCCCCAACTACCATCGGCGCTGGAGGGCTTAACTTCCGTGTTCGGGATGGGAACGGGTGTTTC
>NZ_PIJG01000066.1:0-11706 GCF_002809955.1 Geobacillus sp. Manikaran-105 | reverse complement strand
TCCTAGGGTGTTATCCAACTCATGAGCCATTAGCTCAGTAGGTAGAGCATCTGACTTTTAATCAGAGGGTCGGAGGTTCGAGTCCTCCATGGCTCACCATGGCGCGGAAGTAGTTCAGCGGTAGAACACCACCTTGCCAAGGTGGGGGTCGCGGGTTCGAGTCCCGTCTTCCGCTTTGGAACGGGGCCTTAGCTCAGCTGGGAGAGCGCCTGCTTTGCACGCAGGAGGTCATCGGTTCGATCCCGATAGGCTCCATAAACAGCAACCTGCTTTTTGCTGACAAAGCAGGTTGCTGTTTTCTTTTGTTATGGTCAGCATAAATATTCAAAATTTTGTCAAGTTGAGTCATCTCTTTTCTTTCCCTACAATAAAGGTGTAGAGGGAAAAGGGAAAGGAGAGAAACAGCATGAAGCCAATCTCGATTATCGGGGTGCCGATGGATTTAGGGCAGACGCGCCGCGGCGTCGACATGGGGCCGAGCGCGATGCGTTACGCTGGAGTCATTGAACGGCTTGAACGCCTTCATTACCATATTGAAGATTTAGGAGACATTCCGATCGGCAAGGCGGAGCGGTTGTCCGAGCAAGGGGATCCGCGGTTGCGCAATTTGAAAGCGGTTGCGGATGCGAATGAACAGCTGGCTGTCGCCGTCGATGAGGTCGTTCAACGCGGGCGCTTTCCGCTTGTGCTGGGCGGCGACCATAGCATCGCCATTGGCACGCTCGCCGGGGTGGCGAAACATTATGAGCGGCTTGGGGTTATTTGGTATGATGCGCACGGTGATGTCAATACGGAGGAGACGTCGCCCTCTGGAAACATTCATGGCATGCCGCTGGCGGCGAGCCTCGGGTTTGGTCATCCGGCGCTGACGGGAATCGGTGGATACAGCCCGAAGATCAAACCAGAACATGTCGTATTGATTGGAGTCCGTTCGCTCGATGAGGGAGAGAAGCGGTTTATTCGCGAAAAAGGAATCAAAATCTATACGATGCATGAGGTTGACCGCCTTGGGATGACGAAAGTGATGGAAGAGACGATCGCGTATTTGAAAGAGCGAACGGATGGCGTCCATTTGTCGCTTGACTTGGATGCGCTTGATCCGAGCGATGCGCCGGGTGTTGGGACGCCGGTGATCGGTGGGCTGACGTACCGGGAAAGCCATTTGGCGATGGAAATGTTGGCGGAAGCGCAAATCATCACTTCTGCCGAATTTGTCGAGGTGAACCCCATTTTGGATGAACGGAACAAGACCGCCTCGGTTGCTGTGGGGCTGATGGGTTCATTGTTTGGAGAGAAGCTGATTTAGCACGCTGGTCCGACAGCGGAAGCAGCGAATCGTTGTTGTTGAAGGCAATGGTGGAAGGGGGAACGCCATATTAGGTTTGCCCCCCTTCTTTTTTTCGTTCTATGGTACAATAAATATGTTGTGTGAAACTTTTCCCGGTGGAGTGCCGTAATACACGGTGAGCCGTAAGGGCGGGGGTATTGGATTGTATGGATTTGTTCATTAAAAAACGAATTAAGGCGATCCGAAAAGGCGACCAAAATGCGTACGCTGATCTTGTCGACTTGTATAAAGATAAAATTTACCGCCTTTGTTATCGAATGCTCGGCAACCGGCACGAGGCGGAAGATGCGGCACAAGAGGCGTTCATCCGCGCTTATGTCCATATTGATACGTACAACCCGGAAATGAAATTTTCCACATGGCTGTACCGGATTGCGACGAATTTAACGATCGATAAGCTGCGGAAACGGAAGCCTGATGTGTATTTGGATGAAGAACTAAACGGTACGGACGGATTGACGATGCAGGCGCAGCTTCCTTCACGCGAAGCGTCCCCTGAAGAGGCGGTCGAAAGCTTGGAACTGCAGGAGACGGTTCAACGGGCGATTGATCAGCTGCCGGAAAAATACCGGAGCGTGATCGTGCTGAAGTATATTGAGGATCTGTCGTTGCAAGAGATTAGCGAGATTTTAGAGTTGCCAGTCGGCACAGTGAAAACAAGGCTGCATCGCGGGCGTGAAGCGCTGCGCAGACAACTTGGCCATCTATAAGAGGGTGAGAAACGATGGAATGTCCGAAGGAAATCGTATCGCTGATGCATAGCTACTTTGACGGCGACATTCATCCGGACGAGGAACGGCAGTTGACAGAACATTTGCGGTCATGCGCCGCTTGTGCTGCCCATTTTTATGAACTAAACAAAACGATCGCTTTTCTGCAATGCGCCTCTCATATTACAGTGCCGTCCTCGTTCACGGCAACCGTGATGGGAGCCATGCCGAAAGAGAAAAAGGCTGCGCGGCTGCGCCGCTGGCTGCATGCGCATCCCATACTGACGGCTGCCTCCCTGTTTTGTCTGCTCACAGTCGGCAGTTTTGCCTCCTCATGGAATGAAAGAGGAGCATTTTCCGTTTCGGCTGATGAACATGTCATCATCCGCGATCATACAGTGATCGTGCCGGAAGGGCAAACGGTTAAAGGGGATATTACAGTGCGCAATGGATCGATTCGGATTGAAGGAACGGTCGATGGGGATGTGACGGTGATCCACGGGAAGAAATATATGGCGTCTGCTGGACAAGTAACCGGGGAAGTAGAAGAAATTAATCAAGTGTTTGAATGGATTTGGTATAATATTAAAGAGAGGGTTCACCATGCGCTCCAATCCCTTGAATGATGGCAGCCATCGTCCGATGGCTTTTTCCATGACCATCGGAAGGTTGGAATTAGAGATAAAGGAAGTGTGAAGATGTCCTTCGAAGAGCTCCCCATCGTGTCGTATTTGTTGAAAGTGGTCGATATTCTTGTTGTTTGGTACGTCATTTATAAATTGATTATGATGATTCGCGGGACGAAGGCCATTCAGTTGTTAAAAGGCATTTTTTTAATTATTCTAGTCCGCTTTGTGAGCAATTACCTCGGATTGACGACGC
This sequence comes from Geobacillus sp. Manikaran-105, assembly GCF_002809955.1. Lineage (NCBI taxonomy): Bacteria > Bacillati > Bacillota > Bacilli > Caryophanales > Anoxybacillaceae > Geobacillus > Geobacillus sp. Manikaran-105. The sequence goes on along the minus strand of NZ_PIJG01000066.1, from coordinate 8,766 downwards.
TGCAATGGCTGATGGATCAGGCGATCATTTGGGGATTTCTCGCGATCATCATTATTTTTCAGCCGGAATTGCGGCGCGCCCTCGAGCAGCTTGGCCGTGGACGGCTGTTTACACGCAGCACAGTCAATGAAGACGAGGAACGGCTGCAGATGGTGGAAGCCATCGTCAAAGCCACGGAGTATATGGCGAAGCGGCGCATCGGGGCGCTCATTTCGATCGAGCGGGAAACCGGGATGGGTGATTATGTGGAAACGGGGATTACGCTTAACGCACATGTATCGCCGGAGCTGCTCATTAATATTTTCATTCCGAACACCCCGCTTCATGACGGAGCGGTGATTATTCAAAAAAATCAAATCGCTGCGGCCGCTTGTTATTTGCCGCTATCGGAGAGTCCGTTCATTTCAAAGGAACTCGGGACGCGCCATCGGGCGGCGCTCGGCATCAGCGAAGTGACGGACAGCGTCACCGTTGTCGTGTCGGAAGAGACAGGAGCAGTATCGTTGACGAAAAACGGCGAGCTGTACCGTGATTTAACGATCGATGAGTTTCGGGAGCTGTTAACGGGGGAACTTGCTCCTGCGACGAAGGCGTCCGCTTCTTCCCGTTGGCAGTGGAGGGGGAAGAAACATGGATAAGTTGATGGACCATCCTTGGTTTATTCGTGTCGTCTCTTTATTGCTGGCGATTATGCTGTATATGTCGGCCAATGTCGGGGCGAAAACAGGGGAAACGCGCAATACGTTTGGCCAGGAAGATACGGAAACGTTGATCGATATTCCGGTGGTCGCTTACTATGATGAAGACAACTTGGTCGTATCTGGCGTCCCGAAATACGTGAACGTCACGCTCCAAGGCCCGGCAAGCATCGTCAAACCAACGGCTTTGCAGCGAAATTTCGAGGTGTACGTCGATTTAACCGATTTGCCGTTAGGAACATACACGGTGCCGATCAAATACAAGGACATCTCGGAAAAGCTGAAGGTGAATATCCAGCCGGCTTCAGTGAAAGTGACGATCCGTGAAAAAGTATCGAAACGCTTTTCGGTCGGCGTCGAATTTTTCAATCGAAACAAAATGCCTGACGGCTACTCTGTCGGAGAGCCGACCGTAAAGCCGGGCGCTGTGACGATTACCGGAGCGAGAGAGCTGATTGACGAGATTTCGTTTGTCAAAGCGATCGTCGACTTGGAGGGAGCGACGGAAACGCTGACGAGGGAAGCACGGGTTCGGGTGTATGACCGGCACGGCAATGAAATGAATGTCGAGCTGCAGCCATCGACCGTTGAAGTGACCGTTCCGGTGGAAAGCCCGAGCAAAACGGTGCCGATTCAAGTGGGGACAACCGGGGAGCTGCCGGATGGGGTGCATCTTGTCAGCGTTGATCCGGAGCCGGAGCGGGTGACGATTTATGGGCCGAAGGATGTGCTGAACCGTATTGACAAGCTGGAAGGGTTGACCGTTGATTTGGACGATATTACGGATGATTCGACGGTAGAGCTCAACGTTCCGCTCCCTGATGGGGCAAAAAGCGTCAATCCAGACAAAATCAAGGTGCATATTGATGTAGAAAAAGATGTCACACAAACGTGGAAAGACGTGCCGATCGCTGTCGTCGGCTTGCCGGATTCATACAAAGCTGAATTTGTCAAACCGCTTGAAGGCAAAATTACGATCCGCCTTGTCGGTCCGCCCGATGCCGTCCGTGGGTTGACAAAAGACGATATTCATTTGTATGTCGATGTGAGTGGACTTGACACTGGTGAACATCAAGTTCCTATTCAATGGAACCACCCTGAACAAGTCCAATGGCAGCCGTCATCAGAAACGGCGATGGTTCACATTAGCGAAAAAGCAGTTGCACAATAAATTGTACAAGTAAGGAGAGAGTGACCGAATGGGCAAATATTTTGGCACTGATGGTGTACGTGGAGTCGCAAATCGCGAATTGACGCCAGAGTTGGCATTTCAAATCGGCCGCTGCGGCGGATATGTGCTGACGAAAAGCGTTGAGCGCCCGAAAGTGCTGATCGGGCGCGACACCCGCATTTCCGGCCATATGCTGGAAGGCGCCCTGGTCGCCGGGCTTTTGTCGATCGGGGTCGAGGTGATGCGCCTTGGCGTCATTTCCACCCCGGGCGTCGCCTATTTGACGAAGGCGCTCGGAGCGCAGGCCGGCATTATGATTTCCGCCTCGCACAACCCGGTGCAAGATAACGGCATTAAATTTTTCGGTCCGGACGGGTTCAAGCTGTCGGATGAGCAGGAAGCCGAAATTGAAGCACTCATCGACAATGGGGAGGATATGCTGCCGCGGCCGATCGGGGCTGGGCTTGGGCAAGTAAACGACTATTTCGAAGGCGGGCAAAAGTACTTGCAGTATTTAAAACAAACGATCGATGAAGAAGATTTTTCCGGGATGAAAATCGCCCTCGACTGCGCGCACGGGGCGACGTCATCGCTGGCGACGTACTTATTTGCCGATTTGGATGCGGATGTCGTGACGATGGGGGCGTCGCCCAATGGGCTCAACATTAACGAAGGGGTCGGGTCCACCCATCCGGAAGCGCTCGCCGCATTTGTCAAAGAAAAAGGAGCGGATGTCGGGCTCGCCTTTGACGGCGACGGCGACCGTCTCATTGCCGTCGATGAGAACGGCAACATCGTCGATGGCGACCAAATTATGTACATTTGCGCCAAATATTTAAAAGAAACCGGCCGCCTCAAGCACCAAACTGTCGTCTCGACTGTCATGAGCAACCTTGGGTTTTACAAGGCGCTTGAGGCGCAGGGAATCAAAAGTGTACAAACGGCGGTCGGCGACCGCTATGTCGTCGAGGAAATGAAGAAGAACGGCTATAATCTCGGCGGCGAGCAGTCCGGACATATCATCTTCCTTGACTACAACACGACGGGGGACGGAATGTTGACGGCGCTCCAGCTTGTCAACATCATGAAAATCAAAGGCAAGCCGCTTTCCGAATTGGCGGGGGAAATGAAAAAATACCCGCAGCTGCTTGTGAACGTCCGGGTGGCCGATAAGGAAAAAGCAATGGAAAACGAACAAGTGAAAAAAGTGATCCAGGAAGTGGAGGCAGAGATGAACGGCAACGGCCGCGTTCTTGTCCGCCCATCGGGGACTGAGCCTCTTGTGCGCATTATGGCGGAGGCCCCGACCGAAGAAGCGTGCCGCGCCTACGTGGAGCGGATCGCCGATGTCGTCCGCCGTGAAATGGGGACGGAATAATCGACCGTCTGGACAACCACCCTATGCATAAACGGAACGTTCCCTTTCGTTTATGCATAGGGTATTTATATAAATAGTTGACGCCGCTGGGAATGTCCTGTAATATTAACGTTGTTGCCTTTTTCTTGAAAGGAGGCGATGGCAGGGCGAAGAGCGGAACATGGTGAAGTGATGGCTTGCCGCAACCGTAGGCATGGCCAACAAAGCAAAAAGGTGGTTGGTTGTTGCATCGGTTTTGACGAGACAAAAGCGCCTGGACTAAGCGTTGGACGGAAGAACGCTTAGTTGACGAGGAGGAGGTTTATCGAGGTTTTCGGCGGATGCCTCCCGGCTGGAGCGATGACAGCCGCAAGTCCTCTCTTAAAACAAAGGGGCGACCCTTTGCACAAAGGGGAGGATGTCATCGCGCAAATCGAAAGGGGAGTCTGCCGCATTGACGGTGAGGCCCCGTTGTTCTTTGACAACTGAACATGGAAGGATCTCATTAGCGGCAGCCTCCAAGATGAAAAGGAGGAACATTTGCCATGTGCGGCATTGTTGGCTATATCGGTTATCAAGATGTGAAGGAAATTTTATTGCGCGGATTGGAAAAACTCGAGTATCGCGGCTACGATTCGGCGGGGATCGCTGTGTTGAACGAAAGCGGCGTGCATGTGTTTAAGGAAAAAGGACGGATTGCTGATTTGCGCCGCATCGTCGACCCGAACGTCAACGCGACGGTCGGCATTGGCCATACACGCTGGGCGACACACGGGGCGCCAAGCCGAGTGAACGCCCACCCGCATCAAAGCGCTTCAGGCCGTTTTACGCTCGTGCATAACGGCGTCATTGAGAACTATGAAATGGTCAAGCGCGACTACTTGGCCGATGTCACATTCCAAAGCGACACGGACACGGAAGTGATCGTTCAGCTCGTGGAAAAATTCGTCCGTGACGGGCTGACAACGGAAGAAGCGTTCCGAAAAACGCTCTCGCTGCTAAAAGGATCGTACGCCATCGCCATGATCGATGCACAAGACGAAAACACCATCTATGCGGCCAAAAACAAAAGCCCGCTTCTCGTCGGATTGGGTGATGGATTTAACGTCGTGGCGAGCGATGCGATGGCGATGCTCCAAGTGACGAATCAATTCGTCGAACTGATGGATGGGGAACTCGTCATCGTCACGAGCGAGAACGTCACGATTCAAACGCTAAACGGTGAAACGGTCAAACGGAAGCCATTTACGGCTGAGCTCGATGCGAGCGACATTGAAAAAGGGACGTATCCGCATTACATGCTGAAAGAAATTGATGAGCAGCCGTTCGTCATCCGCCGCATCATTCAAAAATACCAAGATGACAACGGTGAATTGGCCATTGACAAAGCGATCATCAATGAGGTGCTGAACGCCGACCGCCTGTACATTGTCGCGTGCGGAACGAGCTACCACGCAGGCCTTGTCGGCAAGCAGTTGATCGAGTCGTGGGCGAAAATACCAGTCGAAGTGCATATCGCCAGCGAATTTTCGTACAACATGCCGCTGTTGTCGGAAAAGCCGCTCTTCATCTTTATCTCGCAAAGCGGCGAAACGGCCGACAGCCGCGCCGTGCTCGTGCAAACGAACAAACTCGGCCATAAAGCGATTACGATCACGAACGTCCCAGGTTCGACGCTGTCGCGGGAAGCCGATTATACGCTCCTGTTGCACGCCGGCCCGGAAATCGCCGTTGCCTCGACAAAAGCCTATACGGCGCAAATTGCTGTGCTTGCGATTTTGGCCGCCGCGGCGGCAAAAGCGAAAGGCTTTGAGCTGGACTTTGACTTGACGAAAGAGCTCGCCATCGTCGCCAATGTGATGGAAATGCTGTGCGATGCGAAAGAGGAAATGGAGAACATCGCGAGCGACTACTTGACCCTGACGCGCAACTGCTTTTTCATCGGCCGCGCCGTTGACTACTATGTCTGCCTAGAAGGCGCGCTGAAGCTGAAGGAGATCTCGTACATCCAAGCGGAAGGGTTCGCCGGCGGCGAGCTGAAACACGGCACGATCGCCTTGATTGAGAACGGCACGCCGGTGATTGCGCTTGCCACTCAGGAGCACGTGAATTTGAGCATTCGCGGCAACGTAAAAGAAGTCGTCGCCCGCGGCGCGAACCCGTGCGTCATCTCGATGCGCGGCCTGGAAGGCGACGGCGACCGCTTTATCATCCCATCCGTCCATCCGGATCTTACGCCGCTTGTCTCCGTCGTGCCGTTGCAGCTGATCGCCTACTATGCCGCCTTGCACCGCGGCTGCGACGTCGACAAACCGCGCAACTTGGCGAAGAGCGTGACGGTGGAGTGAGCGGTTCATTGGTCGGAAAGATGTTGAATGACAAAAAAGTCGGGTACTTGACAAAAAAGTCGGGAACCGGACAAAAAAGTTAGGTACCGAACAAAAAAGTCGGGAACTGAAAGCCTGTTGGTGAATCCAGCAGGCTTTTGTTTTTTCTATTATCTGCGGAAAATAAAGTCGCATACTGAAAAATAAAGTTATATATTCAATAAAAGTGTTGGCGAATTTTTATGCCAACAATTTTTCCTTTATTTCCGATCAAACAAATATTTGAATAATAAAAGGCATTTTGAAAGTGTTTGTAATATTGTGGTAAATTGATTAAAATCGGTCTTATTTGATTTCTATGGAAGAATAAAATTTCTTTCATCATCTGTGATGCCGCGAAGCGATGCATGGGCATCTAACGGGCAGTATAATTAAAGAAGGAATCAAATGCTAAATATCTAATATATAAAATCAATATGGATTTATATTCTAAAAATATATTTTAGGGGAGTTGTTATTCAATGTGTGGGATTTGTAACTAGACACAAAGAAAGAGATTTAGAAATTCCAAAGCATCGTCAAGATTTAATGACTGCAATTGAAAAAGATTTATTTAATGACGATGATGTATTAGCGGTTTTTTATGGTGGTTCAATCGGGAGTGAAAACATGGATTTATATTCCGACATTGACCTCCGCATCGTTGTATTACCTGAAAAATTCCAAGCATTTATCTCGAACAAAAAAAATCGCCCTAAAAAGTGGGGAAATGTTCTTTATTTTGAGGATTTAGGTCCGTTTGTAACTTATTCAATCGCTCACTATGATTGTTTCGTTAAAGTGGATACATTTTATTATAAACCTGAAGATATTCAGCCTTCCGTATGGTTGAAAAATATAAAAATTATAAAAGATACGGATGGAATGTTGGCAGATATTTTAGATAAATCAATGGCTTTATCCTATGAACCAACAATTGAAGAATTGGAACTTTGGCGAACAAAGTTTTTTGCGTATTTTCATGAAGCTTATCGCAGAGTAATGAGAAAAGAGTATTATTATGCTTTGAAATGTATTGACAACTTACGTTTATCAATGGCAACAGCTTGGTATATGGAAGTAGGAATCCAACCAAATACGTTTGGTGATTGGGCAAAATACGAAGGGGAAAGAAGCAAGCTAGAAGCTTGGCAACTTTCCCTCCTTGAAAGTTGGGAATGTGGTAGAAATCCCCTTGAAATTATGAATGTGATGAAAAGTATAGTTCCAGAATTTAAAAGAGTTCATAAAAATCTTTGTAATAAGCTCGGAATCGAAGAAAATTCTGAATGGATTAATGGAATTATTGATATGGTTATTTAAGCAGAAACACCCGCACATTTTGCGGGTGTTTTGCTTACACCCATTTCTTTTTTAACTATCCCGAAAATTAGTATTTTCATCATTTGCTAGTGCCGTAAGCACGACATGGAGGTCTATCCTGAAAATGAATTTTTCATTATTCTGATGATGCCGCATAGATGCGGCATGGTTGTCTCCCTGGGAAGAACGAATGAACTTCCATCATCTGTGGTGAAGTTCGTTTCATGGTTGGCTAACGAAGCAGTTAGTCATAATAAACCGTTAATAAATTGATGAAGAAAAAGGTGTATCACTATTCGATACACCTTATTAAATCACTTAAAACATCCTTAATCCAATTGCCTTTCTAACTTCACTGATCACTTTTTGTGATGACTCTTTCGCTTTCATTTTCCCGTGTTCTAAAACATCATATACATCACTATCTGACAATTTTTTTCTTTTTTCTCTGAACGGTCCAACGATGGAATTGATCGAATCGGATAGAATGGATTTACATTGTACGCACCCTATCGTCGCATTACTGCATTGGAGCTGAATCTTTTCTAACGTTTCCTTTTCAGTAAAGTAAGTGTGCAAATGATAAACGTTGCACCCTTCTTTTGAAGGGTTACCTGCTTGATGTTTATAGATACGAGTAGGGTCAGAATATGCCTTCTTTACTTTTCGTTGAATGGTTTCATTGTCATCTTTCATACTAATATAACTGTCGGCGTTATCGGATTTACTCATTTTCCCTTTCCCTGAAAGAGAAGGAATACGAACAGCATTTTCCACAATCGGTCTTGGTTCAGGAAAAATATCTCCATAGAGTTGGTTAAATCTACGTACAATGGTCCTTGCTATTTCCAAATGAACCAATTGATCTTCGCCGACGGGCACAAATTTTCCTTTGTGTATAAGAATGTCTGCTGCCATCAAAACTGGATAACCTACTAATCCATAATTGACATTATCAGGTTGTTTTTTTGCTTTTTCCTTAAATGTCGGACAACGTAATAAATCCCCTAATGGCATTACCATGCTTAAATAAGTATGCAATTCACATATTTCCTCTGCAATCGAGGATTGGACATAAAATGTAGATTTATTTGGATCGAGCCCTGCTGCCAAATAATCTTTAGCAATTTCCAAAACATTTCTCGTTAAATCATCTGGTTTAGGGTGAGTAGTTAGTGAATGAATATCACTGATAAAAAAGTATGAATTGTACTTTTCCTGTAATTCAAGGATATTCTTCATTGCACCATAGTAGTTACCCAAATGTAATTCTCCTGTAGGTCTTATTCCTGATACTAATATTCCCCTATTCATCGAAATCCCTCCATTTTGTTGTAGTTTTAATGCTTTGAATTGAAAAAAACGTCCACCAGCCGTCTTCCATGACTAATCACTCCTTTTAGACAACTAAATAAAAAGGCTTTCCATCCACTTGCCAAAGGACGGAAAGCCGCGGTGCCACCTTTGTTCGTTTGTAAAACAACAAACGCACTTTTAGGGTACGGAAACGTAAATTACGTTTCGATACCTTGTCTCTTTTAACGGTGAGACTCTCCGCCAAAACCTACTCTAAATTTCGGTCTGGTTGCTCCGAAGCCCATTCAACATGGTTTCCACACTGATTTGCACCAACCATCAGCTCTCTGAAGTGTCCGCCATGCCTACTATTCTTCATCATCACAAAGATATATGGAATTTTTTTATCAGGCGTGTTGATTATCCAATAAAATCCAAAGGGTATAGAAAAAAGATCACCTTTCCTGTAGAATGTGAGTAGCGACACAAACAAACCCAGGAGGTGCTCTCTATGAACAAGCATACCACACTCCCGAATTTGATGCAAAAACTTGT
>NZ_PIJG01000065.1:0-11737 GCF_002809955.1 Geobacillus sp. Manikaran-105 | reverse complement strand
TTTGTCAACTACATCCACGAACGTCCGGAGGAAGTGCTGCAGCGCTTAGGGTGTGCAGGATGACTGAGAAGTTAACTCTTCATGTTGCATGTATATAGTATAGTAGTACCTGTATATAATGTCGAAAGTTATTTGCGCAGGTGTTTAGACAGTTTATTGTCGCAGAGTCTCAATGATATTGAGATTATTGTAGTAAATGATGGTTCAACTGATAATAGCCTAGAAATTCTTAATGAATATGCTAAAAAAGATAATCGTGTAATAGTTGTAAACAAATCTAACTCGGGGGTTTCCTCAGCACGAAATGAAGGTATATGTATAGCAAGAGGGGAATATATCGGATTTGTTGACCCGGATGACTGGGTTGACTTAAATATGTATGAAGAAATGTATAATACCGCTGTCGCTGATAAGGCCGATATTGTTATGTGCGGGTATATACGTGAGTTTGGAAGTCATTCAAAAGAGAAAAAATTCCCTCTTCCCGAAAAAGTTTGTTATCAAAATTCCCAAATTCATTCTAACGTTATGAGGCGTTTGGTTGGACCCTTAAATGAAGAAATGAGAAATCCGGAATTGCTGGATGCATGGGGAACAGTTTGGTCAAAGTTGTACCGTTCTGAAATTATCAAAGAAAATGGACTAAGATTCGTAGATCTTAGTGAAATAGGTACTAATGAGGATTCTCTCTTTAATATAAATGCATTTTATTATGCGAAAACATTTGTGTTTCTTAATAAACCATACTATCATTACTGGCGCGCTAATACTACTTCAGTTACAGCAAAATATAAACCGAATTTAATAGATCAATGGTTTAAATTGTATGACTACATTGAAAATTTTTTGAATGAAAAAAAAATGGGGCAAGATTTTTATTTAGCCTTAAATAATCGCATATGCTTAAATGCTTTGGGATTGGGTTTAAATATAATCAGTAAAGAGAACAATATGTCTGTTTTAATGAGAATTAAGCAGTTAAGAAAAATTCTTAATGATAATCGTTTGAAAAATGCATTTAGACAATTTAATATTGGATATTTTCCATTTGCTTGGAAAGTATTTTATTTTTGTGCAAAATATAGATTAACATTAGCATACTATGTAATGTTAGTAGCTATTGAGTATTTTAGAAAGAAAATTAGATAGCAAAATTAATTATTCTTACTTGTAATTTGGGGAATTTAAATGTTTCGAATAAGTAGCCTTATCTTGAAACCGTAGTTTATGCATAAACCAAATCATTGTTACGCTTTTTACACTTTAACTTTGTTAGTGGAATATTAAGTTAATCTATTTCAGTGTTAATCTCACAACTTTAATTTATGTAGAGGTTTTTCCTATTTTGTAACCCAAGGTCAATTGTGAAAAGTTGGCTTAGAATCATCATTTAAATTATAAATAAAAGCAAAAAATCCATTGAAATTATATATATCTCTGAGGCTATAAATGTTCCCAAGGGGTAACACAATCATGATTTCCAATTATATCACAGAACATGTTTTTTGCGATGAAAACAAGCACATTTTACGGTATATTAACGAGGGCTTTCTTTAGTCGACACGTCCCTATGTAACGGAATGGTCTGTCATTTTGAGGAAAATTAATTCCCAAAATGTTTCTTTATAAAAAATATTTTTTCATTCTATATGTAAGTTAGTTTTACTACTGAAACAGTTTCCGCATTTTCAACGTATTTGCAGACTGAAGGGTGTTCTGAATATTTCCATTTTTGGAACTCTGCTATGCGGTTCGCAACGAGGGAGGCTTCGTTCAACACTCAATTTCTTAAAAATTTGAAAGTGTAATGTACAAAATTGGTTATCATCGATAACACGACTCTCTGAAATAATCTTTATGATACTTCTAAACAAAAAGCAGGTTAAGATGGTAAAAAAAGATAATATTCATCTTTGTACGATAGTAGAAAGAATTATTCTAGTGTATTAACAAATGCCAATCGTTAGAAGCTACTATTGTACCTGATTTAAAAGACTATGAAGTCTATTTTGCCATCGGGGATAAAGCGCATGATTTTAAGAAACTGAAAGTAGGTAGAAATTATCTTCATCACACTCTTTAATCATCTCCTGAAGGAGTAAGTACGAAAAGATGTATATGAACGAGTCACACCAACATTATAAGTAACAAAAGAGGGTAAAGAAAAAAGGGAGAGTTATATGGAAAACTTTACAATAGATAGTCCTAAGGTTTCTGTAATAATGGGTATATATAACTGTTCAACAACTCTTGCTGAAAGTATAGACTCAATACTCGCACAGACATATAAAAATTGGGAACTTATTTTGTGTGATGATAACTCTACAGATGATACCTACAGAATTGCGAGGGAGTATGCTGAAAAATACAATAATATCATATTACTAAGAAATGAAAAAAATATGGGACTAGCAGCAACACTTAATCGTTGTTTAGAATATGTTAGTGGTAAGTATGTTGCACGGATGGATGGGGATGATATCTCTCTGCCTGAACGTTTTCAGAAGCAAGTAGCTTTTCTTGAATCAAACCCTGAATATTCAGTAGTAGGTACTGGGATGATCTCATTTGATGAAAAAGGTGATATAGGTATTAAATTAGGTATACCTGAACCTAAACCGACAGACTTAGCTAAAAATAATCCGTTTATGCATGCAACCATTATGATGCGTACAGAAGTATATAAGGCTCTTAATGGGTATCGCGTAACGAGTTACACACGTAGAACGGAAGATATAGATTTATGGTTTAGGTTTTTTGCAGCTGGTTTCAAAGGATATAATATGCAGGAGGCCTTGTATAAAGTTAGAGAAGATCGTACAGCATATAAGCGACGCAAATTTAAGTATTATCTTGATGCAGCAAGGTTGTTGTTTGAAGGAATTCGTTTATTAAATCTCCCAGCTAGATACTATTTATTTGTATTAAAACCTATTCTATCTGGTCTGACTCCAAATTTTTTATTAAAAAAATATCATGAGTTTCGAGTTAAAAAATCAAAAATGGTGTTGTAAAATTTGTTGAGACAATAGGCTACGATGATCATCAGCATTCATATTCTTGGAAAATTATTAGGTTTCTCGCCTAGCACGCATGGCATCGCTTTGTCACTGTCAATCTCATGACAAAAATCAATTCCTTGAACGTTTGCAATACAACCGACGTTGTCGCCGGTTACGCTGGGTGATCAAGTGGATTCGCCATCAACTTGCCCAACAAGCTCGTGCCATCATTGACAGTTTACTGATCCTTTTATGTCATTCTGCACGTATGTCGAAAGTAAAACGATTTCGATGAATCGCTGACTATGGATACTGCGCCTTGAAACGAATGAATTTTTATGGATTTAAGATGCATATTCAACTGACCGATCAAGAGTTGATCATGAGCTATGTAGTCGCGCCAGCTTCTTACCATGATGTGGTCGTGGAGGAAGAAATCATTGATCAGTTTCCGCATCCTTTTACCTTGGCAGATAAAGGGGTTCTCAGCGAACCCTGAAAGAAAAACTCAAAAAGAAGTACGGAGTCTATTTGTGACCTCCCTCTCGTGCCAATAGTCGAAGTCCGATTTCACGTGAGTTTCAACGATGGATTTGTCGAAAATGAAAAATCATTAAGACCGTTTTTTGATGTTAACTGATCATTTTCATCTTACTTCCATTTGTTCAACCAGTCTGGATGGATTTGAAACAGCTCTGGAAGGGATTTTCTTCGCTCATGCGCTTGTCGTTCTTGGTGCGGTTAAACGTTGAGGTTAAACTAGCACCACGAGTATATCTTTATTTTCGGGAAAACCTTTTCATATTGATAACCATGTTAATTTTTTCTTGCTGTCAAAAGTCAGGTATCTAAAATATTATATTGTTTATTCTTTAGTTAGTTCGGGAATGTCTAAAAATTTCTGTACCAATAGGATGAGATTCTTCTTAGGTAAATCTTCTCTGATAATGTTTTTCAACATAGATAAAAAATAGTTAGGTTGCGTGGATTTATATTTAGTTAACGAGGATGGGCATTTATATCAATACGGATCAATTTACTGTTGCTTTGCTCTTTAATTGTAATGTTTAAACATAGCTTGCTTAAAACGGCTGGTAGAAAGGGGCTAAAAATGACAGTTTTTTGGATTACTCTTGCCCTTGTATATTTATTTTCATTCAGTGCAAGGATCTTATCCACAAACAAGAGTATAAATGTTAATTTATTAGAAGTGAAACAACCTAATAAGACTCTGACTTTAATTACAATTTTGGTTTTAGTGCTAGTTTCGGGTTTGAGAAATAATATAGGTGATACCTTTTTTTATATGCACTCTTATTCTCTAAACAGGTTTACTCTAGATAAAATTAACTTCAAAGGAGATTTTGGTTTTAATATAATTCAAGCTTTATTGCAAAAAATCTCAACTGACCCACAGATACTAATTTTTTTCTGTGCTTTAGTTACCAACGTATTGATTATCATCACCTTTTATAAATATTCAATGTTATTTGAATTAGCTGTGTATGTTTATATAACATCCGGTATCTATTTAGTTACTATGAATGGTGTCAGACAATATTTAGCTGCTGCAATTACATTCGCTGGTACCCATTATTTATTTAAAAGAGATTGGAAAAAATATTTTTTAATTGTTTTATTGGCGTCTACCATTCATAAGTCAGCGCTTATTTTGCTACTAGCATATTTTTTTTCTAATGGTAAATCATGGGGGTTGCGAATTTCTCTACTATTAGGTATTGGAATTTTGATAATAGTTGGTTATCAACAGTTCTCTTCAATATTGTTTACTGCCCTTGAAGATACACAATATGGACATTATAAAGATTTTTCTGAAGGTGGGGCTAATATTATTAGGGTTCTAGTCACTTTAGTACCATTAATAATTGCCTTCATTGGGCGTAAGAGGCTTGAAAAAATCACATCTCACAGTGATGTAATTGTAAATATGTCTATTTTAAACTTATTTTTTATGCTTATTTCGACACAAAATTGGATTTTTGCTAGAGTAGCAATATATTTCAATTTATATCATATTCTATTAGTAACTTGGGTAGTGAATTTATTTGAAAAAAAAGATCGAAAACTGATTTATTTAGCAATTATTTTTTGCTATTTAATATTTTATTTTTACGAACAAGTAATTACTTTAAAGATTGAGTATCAGAGCAATTATTTTTAGAATGAGGTGAATGTAATAGTGGTGTATACAAAGAAAATACCTCGAATAATTCATTATTGTTGGTTTGGAAAAAAAGAAAAACCTGACATAGTAAAAAGATGTATAGATAGTTGGAAAAAGAATTTATCAGAATATGAAATAATTGAGTGGAATGAAGATAACTTTGATATAAACTGTAATTCATATGTAAGAGAAGCTTACAAATCCAGAAAATTCGCCTTTATAAGTGATTATGTAAGAGTATATGCTTTATATAACTTGGGTGGAATTTATTTAGACACTGATGTTGAAGTACTCAAGTCCTTTGATGATTTATTGCATCACGATTCGTTTTGGGGATTTGAACAAGGAAACTATATAGCTACAAGCACTATAGGAGCAGCTAAAGGAAATAAGCTGATAAAAATATTTTTAGATTCGTATGAGGGAAAGAGTTTCATTAAAGAGGACGGAAGCTATAACGATTTAACTAATGTCGCTATAATAACTGAAATGCTGGAAAACATGGGATTAAAATTGAATGGAGAATATCAAGAAATAGATGGTATAGGAACTTTTTATCCTCAAACATATTTTTCTCCATATGACTATATTAATTGTAGAAAGTTTATAACGGAAAACACATACACTATTCATCATTTTTATAATAGTTGGTTATCACCTAGAGTGAGATTTAAGAGCAATATAAAAAAAATAGCATCTAAAGTTATAGGTGGGGAAAACATAGCTAGAATTAGAAATTTAATTTCGAGAACTTAGGGAATGAGACAAAAATGAAAAATATATTGATAGCCTCTTTTGATATGGAAGTTGGAGGAGTAGAAAGAAGTCTTATAAATATGCTTGAAAATTTTAATTACAAGAACTATGCTGTTGATTTGATGTTATATAGACATCAAGGTGATTTTATGCCATTCCTTCCTAGTAAAATAAATTTATTGAGTGAAATTCCACAATACGCTACTTTTAGGAAATCAATAGGTGAGATCTTAAAAGATAAGCAATATAGTATCGGATTTTCGAGGATTTTAGCTAAGATGAATGCTAATTTTATAGGTAAAATAAAAGGAATAGTAGAGCCAGGATATTACCAAATGCAATTGATGTGGAAGTATTCTTTATCAATTTTGCCTGGATTAGACAAAGAGTATGATGTTGCGATTAGTTACTTATGGCCACATTATTTTGTAGCTGATAAGGTTAGGGCTAAGAAGAAAATAGCATGGATTCATACAGATTATTCTACAATAGAGATAGATATAAATATGGATTTTAAAATCTGGAATAAATTTGATCATATTGTAGCTGTATCAGAAGCTTGTAAGAATTCATTTCTAAAAAAATTTGGTAAATTAGAAAATAAAGTTGTGGTAATAGAAAATATAATTTCTCCAGAATTCATTAGAAAAATGGCTAATGAAGAAGTAGACAATCCCATGATTAATGATAGTAGATTTAAAATTATCACAGTAGCTAGATTATCCCATTCAAAAGGGATCGATAATGCTGTAAAAGCCTTAAGGATATTAAAAGATAAGGGATATGATGATATTGCTTGGTATATCGTTGGATATGGTGAAGATGAAAAATTAATAAGAGATTTAATAGAAGAATATAATCTATATGATAGGTTTATATTGTTAGGAAAAAAAATAAATCCCTATCCATATATCAAGGAAGCAGATTTATACGTACAGCCTTCTAGATATGAAGGTAAAGCAGTGACAGTAACAGAAGCTAAGATATTAGGTAAGCCAATACTTATAACTAACTATGCTACTGCGCAAAGTCAAGTTCAAAATGGATTTGATGGATATATTACAGAATTGTCTATTGAAGGAATAGTAGATGGAATAGAAAGGTTATATAGGGATTCGGAATTAAGAAAAGAGTTAGCTAATAACTGTAAAAACACCGATTACGGCAATAGTTATGAACTGGAGAAATTATATAAAATTATAGGTGAGAATTAAATGATTAGTGTAATTGTTCCTGTTTATAACGTTGAACAATATTTAGAACAATGCCTAGAAACTGTATTTAATCAAACATATAAAAATATAGAGGTAATAATTGTGAATGATGGTTCAACAGATAAATCTATAGATATTATAAATAAATATAGAAAAAAATACTCAAATATATTATATCTTGAACAAGAAAATAAAGGATTGTCAGTAGCAAGGAATCTAGCAACAAAGTATGCAAAAGGTGAGTATATAATATATATAGATTCAGATGATTATTTAGAATTGGATATGCTAGAAATGATGTATAACAAGATAAAACAAATAAAAGGTGATGTCGTAATATGTGGACATAAGGAAATCTATGAAGATATACCAGGAAAATATAGTAGAGTTTTAATAGATGCAGATGAGAACAAGGTCTATTCTGGATTAGAAGTTGCAGATATGTTATTAAACTGTAAGGTTATGGGAGTAACATGGAATAAGTTGTTCAGAAGAAAATTGATAGAGAAGTATGGACTTTATTTTGAACCTGGAAGATATACACAAGATTGGTTTCCTGTATTTAAGCATATATCTAAGTGTAATTCGATAGGATTTATAAATAAAGATTTATACAATTATAGAATTAGGTCAGGAGCTACTAAAGCAAAGAAAAATTATAAGAGATTAGAGGATTATACTCATGCTGTCACTAGCATATTGGATTATATAAAGACTAATAATTTACAATTTAGTACAAATAGTATTAATAAATTTAAAGCTATTACTTTTGAGAGAAGCATGCTTATGTATTTACACTTAAATAGGGACAAGGGGCGTAAGCTATACGAGGAATTTAAATACAATGGATATTTAAACTATAGTTTATCTATAAGTGATATATTAACTACTTCTAAATTAGGTATAAGAACTAAATTAAACTTGTTATTATGGAAATTAAAAATATTGCATAAGTTTTTTTAAAAAAGCCTCAGTAGCGTTCATATACAATAAACAAAATTTAGTTCCACCATTCTTTGTGTCATTTGATAGAATTAGAAGGTGCAATCCATTTACCGAATTATGTAAATATCCTATCTTTGTCGATAGGTGGTATTCTCTATATTGGATTTGGACAGGGATTACTTGTGTCATCCATATAAAGGGTTTTTTATGAACTTGTTTTGATTTGAAATCTTCAAATTAAATTAACACAATATGTAATATTGATATTAAAATCTCTAGGTAAAAATAAATCAATCAAGTTAATTAATATAAGGGGAGGGGAGGTGAAGTGCTGTATTATGTCGGCGCGAGAAGTCAAGATTGGAATTTTGTCATCGTATGGAATTTTTATTGCTGATATTCTTGCAGCATTAATTTTTACACCTTTTCTGATAAATTCACTTGGTCAATCCGAATATGGCGTTTATGCACTTATAGGGTCAGTTGTGGGTAGTTTAATGGTTTTGGATTTTGGATTTGGGAGTGCTATTATTCGTTATGTAGCTCAGTATCGGGCGGAAAATCGGAAGGATAAGGAACAAAATCTTATCGCAACGTGTTTACTTTTATATGGGATTATTGCATTGATAGCTTTGGGAATAGGATTAGTACTTTTGTTTTTTATTGATGATATATTTGGAAGCAAGCTTTCAGATAGTGAGTTATCTATTGCGCATTCAATGTTCATTATATCCGTTTTTAGTGTATCAATTTCATTTCTTTTAGGTGTATTTAATGCTTATATTCAAGGATATGAAAAGTTTATTGTAATAAATTCTATTACTTTGATCCGTCTCATTGTTCGAATTTCTGTACTAACAATTTTGCTTTCACTTGGTTTTAAGTCAATAATGGTTGTTATAGTAGATGCACTTTTAAATTTAGCTACAGGTATTTTATATATTCTCTTTACAAGGGTTAGATTAGGGCTAAGGGTAAAGCTATCAAAATTCGACATAAGATTATTAAAAGAAATAAGTAACTACTCTTTTTTTATTTTTATTAGTAGTATTACAGATATCCTTTTTTGGAGAAGTGGGTCTTTTGTTTTAGGAGCGACTGTTGGTGCCAAAGCTGTCGCAGTATATACAGTTGGTATAACTTTAGTTAGTTACTTTCAGTATATCTCGGGTGTAATAAACGAAAAATTATTTCCTGCGATAACACGGATGGTGGTTCGTGGTTCTGATGGAAATCATTTGACAAGTTTTTGTGCCAAGATTGGGAGAATACAGTTTATTCTGTTAAGCGGGATACTTCTAGGTTTTCAGCTTTTTGGAGATGATTTTGTTTATTTATGGATAGGATCAAATTATTTGCTTTCATGGTGGATTGGTCTAATTTTGATGACAGTCATGATTGTTCAGGCAATTCAGTATCCCTGTGTGATGATTCTACGTGCAAAAAAGAAAGATGGTTTACGAACGGTTCTGCAGTTAATTATAATCGCGGTAGGAGTATTTTTGGGTAACATTCTAATAAAATGGTACAGTGTGATTGGGATGACTTTAGGTTTAGGCATAGCGGTGGCTTTGTTAAACCTGATTTTAATAAGTATGCATTATCGAAAAATGTTTGATTTTAAACCATTAACATTTTTGAAACAAATAGTGAAGTTATTACCAAGTATAGGAGTTGCTTATATATTTGGTAGATTACTTGAATTTATACCCGTAGGTGATTCTTGGGGTATATTTATTTTGAAATGTGCAATATTTACTGGTTTTTATGCTATCTCGGTATGGTATTTGGGGGCCAATGAGTTTGAAAAATCTTTAGTAACTAGTATTTTTAACCGATTAACAAAGCTTACTGTAAAAACAAATTAGAAGCTATGGATAAATTCATCACCAAACTAACCATCTTTTCTCAGGAAGAATAGTGGTAGCTTAGGTGATAGAAATGGTTTACAACTACACTTTCCTTCATTTACTTCCATATGTATTCGTACAAATTTAATTGGGTGAATACGGTGAATAACAATAAACATTCATGAGTAATTTTACTTCCCACCCAAGAATGAAAATATATCCATCCTTCCCGTAATGATACAAAACACAAACAGGTTAGAAAGACGTGCACTTTAATGGTGGTTCGATCCTGTAGAATACACTGTTTGAGTTCATTTGGTGATCTACCCATTGTCAGCCCTTTTCCCATGGAAGGGTGATTACGAACAGAAAAATGCCAAACGAGCAAATGAACTCCCTGTTTGTGAATCCATTATGGAAGGAGCCAAACTCATGGATGTTCTTTATCATCGCTGTGCTGGATTAGATATCCACGCGGAAACGATTGTCGTTTGTGTCCTTGTCGGGAACGAAAATCACCTTTAAAAGGAAGTAGAAACGTTTTCTACCTTCACGAAAGATCTCTTTCGTCTGTTGAAATGGCTTGAGGATCGAGGCATTACCCATATCGCCATGGAAAGTACAGGAGTTTACTGGAAACCAGTATTCAACATTTTGGAAGAGTTCTTTGACATTACGCTTGCCAAGGCACAACGAATCAAAAATGTTCCTAGAAAAAAGACCGATGTGTCCGATGCCGAATGGATTGCCAAGCTATTGCGTCATGGTCTGATTGAAAAAAGTTTTGTGCCTCCGGAGGATATTTGGAATTTGTGGGATTTGACCCGTTTGCGTAAAAAGTGGATCGGGTAATTGATCGCTGAAAAAACGCATCTAGAAAGTGCTAGAATGCTCTCCAATATTAAGCTAAGTTCCGTCATTTCTGATTTGTTCGGAGTTTCCGGGCGCAGGTTGCTCGAACGTTTGATGGAACAAGAGCATATCGAGGCACAAGAGATCGAGTCTTGTCTTCACGGAAGGATGAAAAGGAAAAAACAACAAATTCAAGATTCGCTTTTTTGGCACGTTAACGGAACATCAGCTTTTCATGATCCGCCAGTCCTAGAAGCATATCGAACAATTGAAAATCTTGATACGGGAAATCGAGGAGCGAATCGATTAACTTCTTCAAGCATATCAAGAAGAGATGGAGCTTTTGAAGACCATACTTAGAGTGAAGAAAGAAACCGCTGCCGTCATCATCGCCGAAATCGGAGTGGATATGGGACAGTTCCCAACGTCTTAACGCCTCGCTTCTTGGGCTGGAGTGGCTCCAAGGAATCATGAAAGCGAGGGAAAACGCAAAAGTACACGAACGGTAATTAAATTCGCGTTATGTGAGGCAGCGTGGGCACTTTCACATTGCAGGAATCAACGATTGGTAGCAAAATTTTGGTTGTTGGCGGCACGGAGGGAAAAGAAAAAGCACTCGTTGCGATTGCGCCCCGAATGCTCACCATTATTTACTGCATGCTTTCTCGAAAAGAACCGTTTCGAGAGCAGTAAATCTAGTATAAAAAGACTAAGAAATATACGAGATACCTTAAAATAAGGTAGCTCTGCTTTCCTATTGCCTTTTTTGATCATTAGTAGTGTGCCCAACCTGATCAAGGGATATACAGGGTTGACTATGTTTCATTGATTTTCACAGAAAAGTTCCATGAGCAATTTTTGCTCTCCACCCGGGCATGAAAATCCCCCTTTTCTTCCCATAATGAAGAGTAGGCGCAAACAGCTCAATAGGAC